>JAWOBW010000052.1:0-8513 GCA_046484105.1 Bacillota bacterium | reverse complement strand
GACGGAAGGGGGAAACATGAGAGCAGTTGTACAGCGGGTCGCCCGGGCGCGGGTGACTGTAGATGATGAGGTAGTGGGGCAGATCGGGGAGGGCCTGGTGGTGCTGCTGGGGATCGGCGAGGGCGACGGGCCCGGGGACGCGGCCTACCTGGCCGACCGGGTGGCCAACCTGCGCATCTTCCCCGATGACGTGGGGAAGATGAATCTGTCGGTTCTTGACGCGGGGGGAGCGGCCCTGGTCATCTCCCAGTTCACCCTTTACGGGGACTGCCGCGGGGGCCGGCGTCCCTCCTTCACGAAGGCCGCGTCGCCGGGCGCCGCCGAGTCCCTCTACGGGGACTTCGTCCGGCAGCTGGAGGATGCCGGGCTCGAGGTCGCCACCGGCGAGTTCGGCGCCATGATGATGGTGAGTCTGGACAACTGGGGACCGGTCACACTCCTTCTCGACAGCGGCAAGAACTTCTGAGGACCGCATCCGCGCCGCGGCGGGGCATTCACAACCCGGCCGCCTCACTCCCCTCCAGGCGAGCAGGCAGTTGGCAGCGGGCCGCCCGCCGCTTCCATCGAGCGCGGGGATGAACTCCCGGCGATTTCGGGGTATGATGTCAGGTATAGCTGCATTCGGGACGAAAGGCAGGTGAAGATCCTGACGCCGGTCAGGAGACTGGATGGAGATAATCAAGAGGCCGCGCGGCACGGCCGACATTACGCCGGAGGAGAGCCCGCGCTGGCGGCACCTGGAATCGGTCGCGCGCGAGGTGTGCCGCCGGTACGGATACGGGGAGATAGCCACCCCGATCCTGGAACGCACCGAGCTCTTTCGCCGCACGGTGGGAGAGACGACGGACATAGTGGAAAAGGAGATGTACACTTTCGACGACAGGGGAGGGCGCAGCCTGACCCTGAGACCGGAGGGAACCGCGGCAGCTGCCCGCCTGTACCTGGAGGAGGGCCTGCACGCGGTGGCGCAGCCGGTGAAGCTGTCCTACGTGGGCTGGCCCATATTCCGCTACGAAAGGCCCCAGGCGGGCAGGCTCCGGCAGCATCACCAGTTCGGGGTCGAGTGCTTCGGCAGCGATGATCCGGCGGTGGACGCGGAGATCATATGCCTGGCCTGCGATTTCCTGTCGGAGCTCGGTCTGGAGGACCTGGTGGTGGGACTCAACAACATCGGCTGTCCCCGGTGCCGGGGTACCTACCGGACCGCGGTGCGGGAGCACTTCGCCCCCCACCTGGAGAGGATGTGCCCCGACTGCCGCCGTCGCTACCAGGCCAACCCACTGCGCCTGCTCGACTGCAAGGTCGAGCGGTGTCACCAGTTCCAGGCCGGGGTGCCCGAGGTGGCGGACTTCCTCTGCGACGACTGCCGCGATCATTTCGCCCGTCTTCAGGCCCACCTGGACGCCCTGGGAATAGACTATCGGTTGGACCCGGGCCTGGTCCGCGGACTCGACTACTACACCCGGACCGTCTTCGAGATCGAACACCGGGCCCTCGACGCCCAGGACGTGGTCTGCGGGGGAGGACGATACGATGGACTGGTGGAGATCCTCGGCGGCGAGCCCACCCCGGGGGTCGGCTTCGGCCTGGGCATGGAGCGGCTGTTGATGATACTCGAGCGGGAGGACCTTCCCGTCCCGGGGCGGCCGCCGGCCGATGCCTTCGTGGTGACCATCGGGGAGGAGGCGAAAGTCCCGGCCCTGACCCTGGTTCGGTCTCTGCGCCGGGCGGGCCTCAGCGCGGATCTCGACTACATGGGGCGGAGTGTGCGGGCGCAGATGCGCCACGCGGGCCGGTATCCCTCCCGGTTCGTACTCGTCCTCGGCCCGGACGAGCTGCAGTCGGGGGCGGTGACCATTCGCGACATGGAGGACGGGTCGCAGCAGACAGTTGGCCTCGGTGATATCGAAGACTTCTTGAAGGGATGCGGGGGTGGTGATCTTGGCTGAAGGTGAGAGACTGGATGTCATGGGAGACTGGAGGCGCAGCGACTACTGTGGGAGGCTCAATGCCGGCGACGCGGGCCGCCGCGTCACGCTCATGGGATGGGTGAGCAGGCGGCGCGACCTGGGCAGCCTGCTCTTCGTGATGCTGCGCGACCGGACCGGCGAAATCCAAGTGGTCTTCGACGAGCGACGCCAGAACCCCCTGTGGCGGCGGGCCCGGAGCTGGCGCGGTGAGTTCGTGGTGGCGGTGCGGGGGGAGCTGAGAGAGCGCTCGCCCGAGACCGTGAACCCGGACAGCCCCACCGGATCGGTGGAGGTGATCCCGGATGAAGTCCGGTTGCTGAACACTTCCCGCAACACCCCCTTCTACATAGAGGACGGCGTGGACGTGGACGAGGCGGTGAGACTGAAGTACCGGTACCTGGACCTGAGGAGACCGGAGATGCAGGGGGCGCTGGTGCTGCGGTCCCGTGCCAACTCGGTGCTGAGGAGGTTTCTCGAGGAGCGGGGCTTCTGCGAGGTGGAGACCCCCTACCTCACCCGCAGCACCCCGGAGGGCGCCCGCGACTACCTGGTTCCCAGCCGGGTGGCGCCGGGCGAATTCTACGCCCTGCCCCAGTCGCCGCAGCTGTTCAAGCAGCTGCTGATGCTGGCGGGACTGGACCGGTACTACCAGCTCGTCCGGTGCTTCCGCGACGAGGATCCGCGCGCCAACCGCCAGCCCGAGTTCACCCAGCTGGACCTGGAGATGTCCTTCGTGGGGGAGGAGGAAATCTACTCCCTGGTCGAGCACATGCTGGCCCGCCTCTTCTCCGAGCTGTGGGAGACGGAGGTGAGCATCCCCTTTCCCCGGATGAGCTACCGGCGGGCGATGGAGCTGTATGGCAGCGACAGCCCCGACCTGCGCTACGGCCTGCAGCTGCAGGATCTGTCACCGGCTGTGGCCGGCTCTGGCTTTCGCCTGTTCTCCGGGGCGGTCAACGGCGGCGGTGTGGTCAAGGGCCTGGTCTTGCCGGACATGGCCGGGGTCAGCCGTTCCCGGCTGGATCGCTGGGAGGAGCAGGTGAAGGAGTGGGGAGCCCGGGGCCTGCTGTGGTTTGCCTGGGATGAAGATCCCGAGGGTGGAACCGCGGCAGTCCGCTCCCCGGTGATCAAGCACCTGACCGACGACGAGGTGCGTGCCATGGCCCGGGCGGCTGGCGCCGGCGCCGGCGACCTGATGCTGGTTGTGGCGGGGCCGCGACCCGACGTGAATCACGTCCTGGGCACGCTGCGCATTGCCCTGGCGCGACAGCTGGACCTCATCCCCCCCGGACGGCACGTGGAGTTTGTATGGGTGATTAACCCGCCCCTGTTCGAGCCCGACGGTGACGGCGGGCTGACCAGCGTTCATCACCCCTTCACCGCGCCCCTGGAGGAGGACGTGCACCTGCTGGAGACCGACCCGGCCGCGGCCAGGGCGGCCGCCTACGACGTGGTCCTCAACGGCGAGGAGCTGGCCTCGGGTAGCCTGCGTATTCACGAGCGCCGGATGCAGGAGCGAATCTTTGAGATCCTGGGCATCGGTCCACAGGAGCAGCGGGAAAGATTTGGCTTTTTCCTGGACGCCTTCGCCTACGGTCTCCCCCCTCATGGGGGAATTGCCTTCGGAATGGACCGCCTGGTGATGCTCTTGGCCAAGAAACATACTATACGGGAGGTAATAGCCTTTCCCAAGACGACAGCGGCCAGGGACCTGATGACGGGTGCTCCATCGCCGGTCAGTGCTGATCAGCTGCGACAGCTGCACCTCAGGCTGGAGGAGGAGAGCTGATCTGCACATCTTGCAGCCGGACCGGGCATATGATATCATGAATTTGCAGTTGGGATCCGGATGATGAACGCTTTCAGGGTGATCTGATTCGAGATGCGACGTCTTCCGGATTCAAGTCAGGATGCGGGTGTGTATTTCGCATTCCTGCGGTGTGCGTGGCTTACCGGATGTTTGACCCAACACTATCACTCCGGGAGCCCGAGCTGGCCGGGGACGGGCATGCCTCCTTGAGTGGACGTCCAACTCCGGACATAGGGCACCCACCTGTTGAGAGCGGGTTCGAAGCAGGCGGGAGACACGGCATTGCGGGAGTGCGAGATTTTTTTATGGCTGCAGAATCAGCGGCAGCATCAACCCCTCCACCGTCAGCTGCGCGGGTCCCGCCACTGTCCGCGAAAGATCCGGGCAGAAGACGAACAGCCCCCTCTCATCGATCCCGACTGTTCCCCCGCAGACGAATTCTCCATCGTGCAGGTGCAGCTGGTATGTGATCTCGCCGCCCCCGGCGGCCGTGACGCCCATGACCGGCTCGCCCGGGGTGAGGACCGCTTCCTGCGCTGGCAGGATGACGGCGACACCCGCCCCGGCCGGACAGAAGTCGCGGGCGCGGGCGATGAGGGCGGCCGCCTCCGCCCGGGTGAGGTGCTGCTCCAGGCGCAGACTGCCATCGGCGTAGCCGCGGAGGAGGCTCACCTTCCGGGCGGCCTCGATCCAATCCTGTCCCCCGGAAACTCTGTCTCCAAGTGCACGGAGGGCGATCAGTGCCGCCTCCCCGCGGGTGAGTGGCTCCTCCGGGGCCAGCCCGTCCGGGTAGTCATCGCTGTGCAGGTAACCGGCGGCGCAGGCCATTCGCACCGCCCGGCCCAGCTCCGTCTCCGGGTTTACCTCGGGGAAGGGATCGCCGAAGGCCCAGCCCTCGTCCGGGTGGCCGGTGAGGATGAAGGGTGGACGGGCCTGCACCAGGGCGAGGATGAAATCGCCACGGCTCATGGGGTGTTCGGGACCGAAGGTCGTGGGCGTCCTGCCGCGCACTGCCCCGGCGAGGGAGAGGGCCAGCACCTGTCTTTCGGCCCAGTGGCCGACGGTGTCGTCGAAACCGCGCCACAGCACCGTCGGGTCCGCCTCGAGCGGACCGGAGATGTCAGTGTGTCCCGCGAGGGTCAGTGCGCTCCGGCCATCGACGGTGAGGTGAACGGGTCCGGAGAGGCCGCTCCCCAGGGCGGTCTGCACTATTGACTGGACCGCCACCAGCTCCGTCCACGATCCCAGGTTGGGGGCGGTCGGCTCCCGGATGAGGTCGACGGTCACCTCCCCGCCGTCCACCGCGACCTCCCCCAGCCGGATCCCGGGGAGCAGACCGGACTGCAGATCCAGAAGCAGCTGCAGTGTGGCCCGGACTCGCTCCCCGGGGCACGGGTCGGCCGGGATCCAGTGGGTGACGGGCATGAGATAGGGCCCGTCCTCCCAGATCACCGGGTGGTAGACTGCCACCGGCTCCGGTTCAGAGGTGAGGGGAAGCGCCGCGGACGCGGAGCTCACCGACAGACAGGCGATCAGGCAGATCAGGATCAGTGCGCGCAGGATCATGTGTGCATTCCCTCCTCAGAGGCTTAGTATGCGCGCTACCGGCTGGAAATATGAGCCTTGAGGAGAAGTCACCGGGTTCTGGACTGCGTCCCGCGCTTTGAGGAGAGAAGGCGCCGAGTGTCGTGCAGTTCAGAGTACTGCCCATGAGAGTGTCTCCCAGGGTTAGCGGCGGCAGGCCAATTCATTGGATGGAGAGGGGTGGGATTGTTGCTCAACAGAAACTGGGATGACTACGTGAGCGCGGCGAGGGTCGTCGTGTGGCCGCTGGTGATCTCCGTGGCATTGTTGACCAGATTCTTCTGCGAAGAGGAAGGACATTCCCGCCGGGCGGTCGCCTGATCGTCCCCATCACCGTCGCAACTGCCGGGGTATTGTGCCTCGACTGGCATCGCAGGCAGAGGGGAGGGGGCGAGGAGACGGGAGCTCTGGACCTCCACCGAAGTGAATTCTGCAGATGGACGGGACGCGGGGGCGGCGAGGCGGTCCCGTCCACTGCCGCCCCCGCATCCTGTGTCACCGGTCGATCCGCGTCTTTCGCGGACCGGGTTCGCTCACATCCTCACTGCGGCATCCCTTTCCTCCGGCGCCGCTCTGATGATCTCCTCCAGGACGTTCAGTCCCGAGTAGCCGACCGAGAAGATCAGTTCGGTGAACGTCTCATCGTCCCAGCCCAGTCGATCCTGCAGGTCAGAGAGGTACTTCTGACCGTAGTAGTAGATGGTCATGTAACCCGGCCACAGCTCCTGGAACCTGACCTGGCCGCGGGCCGCGTCCCTCGAGAACCTCATGTACTGCTGGTAGATCTGCACTCCGTCGCTCACCGGGCGCCCGAAGTGGTGCAGGACCAGATCCACCTTGATGCGGACGGCGGTGTGCAGGCGGCGGTAGGCGACGAAGAGGGGAAAAGCCGGTTCCGGGAATATGTGCTGCAGCAGGGTCTCCGAGCGGTGGGCGATGCCCTCGTTGAGGGGGCCGGAGCGATTCATCAGGTGAGACAGCTTGAAAGAGTCTGGCAGTGACGAGGCGGCGGTTTTCACCTTCTGGGCGTGGTGGCCGGGATAGCATTCGTGGATGGCCATCATCTCCATCCAGCCCAGGGTGACGGCCCGGTAGTTCCATTCATTCAGAAAGACTGCTCCCTGCAGGTTGCCCAGGAGCGGGTCCGGGCCGTTGTACCCGCCCCAGGGATAGGAGTACCGCAGCTGGGCGGGAACCGGCCGCACCTCGCAGACCTCGCCCTCCGGCAGAGTTATGTAGTCCAGGGAGTGTTCCCGGGCCCGGGCGACGAATCCCTCCATGAGGGGGAACATGTCCTCCGGCCTGTCGCGGCTGGGCAGATCCGTCTCGAGTATCTCATACGGGTCGCGGTCGGGATCGATCTCTGCGCCGATGGCATTCAGGCGGCCCGCGCATTCCTCGATCTCCTCCTCGTGCCAGCTGAGCAGCTCCTCGAGATCAATCCCCCAGACCCTCATGAGCCGCTCCCGGTAGGGCAGGGGGGTGGCGAGCCCGTCTCCGGCGGGTTCGAGGACGTCCAGGTGGGCGAGGGCCCGCGCGACTGCGTCCCGGGTGGACTGGGCCGTCCCCGAGAGGGTGGCAGTGTCGGCGTCCAGCGACGCCAGCTGCTCGGGCAGGTCAGCCAGTATTCTCTCCAGGCTGTCGAGGTACTCACGGACCATGCCCCTGGATTCATCGTCGACCTGCCGCGACCTGTCGATGACTGCCTCCAGCAGGGGGGCGGTGCCGCCCAGCCGGGCGGCCATTATGTCCAGGCGCTGCTGCAGCGGGCGCGTGTCCATGGATAGAAGATGATTCACGCTTCCCGACAGGCCGCTGAGGTAGCGGAAGGGAAAGGCCAGGTCGTCGGCCACGCGGAAGGACAGTGCGTCGAGGACGTTGCTCATCTGGAGCAGGGTCACTCTGTCGAGGAACCCCTCCGGCTCGGCGGATTCCAGGTCGCCCTGCAGCTTCCGCAGTTTCTCCTGCAGCTGCGCGACGCCCTCTCTGGTGGGGAGGAAGATGCGCGTCTCGTGTTCGCCGGACGATGCATAGCGGGTCCACAGGTTTACCAGACGATGATCGAGTTCGGCAACGGGTGTTGACAGGGAATGCGACAATGAAAACACCTCCAGTGGTATATTCTCAAATCAGCTGCGCGAGACCTCCTCGACGCCCTGTCGGGATCTGCATTCCGTCGGTTGCGTCGCCAGCGGTCGCTATATCTCGAGCAGGCCCCTGGGGATGGAGGTGATGACCCCCGGCCCGGCCGGGGTGATCACCACGTCATCCTCGATTCGCACCCCGCCCCATCCCGGGATGTAGATTCCGGGTTCTATGGTGACCACGTTGCCCGCCTCCCACGTGCCCCCGCTTCTGGTGCTGGGGCCCTCGTGGACCTCCAGGCCGATGCCGTGGCCGCCGGCCCCGTGGGCCATGTACTGGCCGAAGCCGCGCTCCTCTATTATCGATGCGCCCCGGCGGGAGGCCTCACTTCTGTCCGCGCCCGGCTGCATCAGCTGCACTGCGGCCGCCTGGGCGTCCAGCACCGCCGAGTATACCGCCCGCTGCTTTCCGGAGGCCTCACCGAGGACGAACGTGCGGGTGACGTCGGCGCAGTATCCGTTCCAGGTGGCGCCGAAGTCACAGGTGACCAGGTCTCCCCCTCGCAGCTTTCGGGTTGTGACTGACCCGTGAGGCAGGCAGGAGCGGGGTCCGGATACCACCACTGACTGAAAGGCTATCCGGCTGGAACCGTACCCCCTGCGTCGCAGCTGGCATTCGAGCTCGGCCGCCAGCTCCCATTCCGTGATCCCGGGCTGGACGATGCCGATTGTGGCTTCAAAGGCCGCCCGGCTGACCTCGCACGCCCTGGTGATCTGCTCAATCTCCCAGGGGTCCTTGACCTCCCGCAGCGGGTCCACCACATCCTCTGCGGCCACCAGTTCCACCCCGACGGCTCCCACGCGTTCCCTGAGTTCGCGGAATCCTCGCACCGTGATCTGACCGGCCTCCACTCCCACGCGCCTCAGCTGCAGTGCTTCTGCGACCCGGGCCACTGCGGCCGAGGCTTCCTGGCCGTGGTCGCAGGCGGTGACCTGAAAGCCAAGCGGCTCGAGGGCCGATTTGCAGTCCTGGTAGTCAGGCCCGCCGGTTATGTACTGGTCGGC
>JAWOBW010000035.1:0-8239 GCA_046484105.1 Bacillota bacterium | reverse complement strand
GGCCAGGCGAGGCGAAGTCTGGCCTGCCTCCTTCGGCCTCCCCCGGGATGGCCCAGCGCATCGTTGACCGGACGCATCCCGGAGAATAGGGCCACTCACCCGCAGCAACCCGTCGACCGCCTCCGCCGGTGGAGTGCACGGCCGCCACCCTCCTGAACTGGTTCCCGGCGCCACACGTGCACAGAACCCGCTCGGAGCTCCGCCTGGAGAGACTGAGGGGGATCGTCCCGTGCGGCAATCCCCCAGTGTCCACCCTCGACCTCATCTTCCCAGGCTCATCAAGGCCCGCGCCGCCCGGACGGCCATCGGGTAGTCGGGCGCCGTGTACTGAACCGTCAGAGGATCCACGCGTTCCGCTCCGGGGAGAAGGTACGAACCGTCCGCCAGGGCGGTGTCGACAAACTTGAGCGTGAGAATGACCGGAGTCTGCACGCGGAAGGGCTCCGGCGCGCTCCCCGCCAGCGCACCCTTCACTGACGAACGGATCATCTCGCGGGCCCGCTCGGGATGCACTGACCGGGCAGCATACCTGCCCACATACTGCTTCACGCAGGCGGTGTGTACACCCGGGATGAGGTCCTCCACCTCGATCACGGCGCAGTCATCCCCGCTGAGGAATACCACCGGCACCCCGTAGTGGCCAGCCAGGGCCGCGTTCATCCCGATCTCACCCAACCGCTGCCCATTGATCCGGTACTCCAGCACCTGCCCGGTGTAGGTGTGGTTCAGGACCCCTGGGCTGCCCGCCATCGAGTGGTATCCGACGAACATGACCGCATCGAAGCTCTCGTCGAGACCCTCCATCATTCCCATCGGTTTGGGGCTCCCGGATATGAGCTCGACTCGCGGATCGAGCTTCTCGATGATCATGTTGCGCATGCCGCCGTGACTGTCATTGACGACGACAGTGTCTGCTCCCGATTCAAGGGCAGCCGTCGCCGCCGCATTTGCCTCCAGGGTCATTAATTCGCGAAAGCGCCCGTAATCCTCGCCCCGGTGCCCGGTTTCATCCCAGTTGGCCACGCCGGCGATTCCCTCCATATCGACAGATATGTATACTCTCACGCGAAGTCTCCTTTCTGAGGGTCGATGTGAATCCATCTTTTCGTTATTCTAGCAATCGACGCCCTTTACCTTCCCGAGCGGGAGACATCAACTAGCGCGTGGTGGAGCACTACTGCAGCAGATGACGCCCCCGTCGGCGGGGAAGCAGACGGGGTGAGAGGGTGGGTCTCCAGGCAGGTGAGTGGCTGGACTTCCTCACCCGCACCACCACCCGACCGGCCCGGCCCCCCGGTTACGCCCCGTATGCCAGACCTCGGCCTTCGTCCTCGACACAGCGGCCAGGGTGCCCACAGGTTCGCCGGGGAGAATCCGGCGACATCCACATCCGACTGGCTAGTCCGGCCGTGAGGGCACTGCCGGGGCAGACCGCCGATCTGGAAGACGCCGAGGATGCAGCGAGCTGCATTGGCCTCCCGTTATATCCTCTCATCAGGAAACAGAGACCTCTGGATGGGAGCGTCGGCCGCCAGCTCCCGCGCCAGGGCGGCCATCAGGTGGGTGATGAGACGCACGGCATCGTTCCCTTCAATTCGCAGGTGGGATTTCTGGCGCAGGGACACACCGGTGGCCCCGCCCGGCAGGGGAAACACTGCCTCCGCCCGCACCCCGTGGGCGGTCAGGTCCGATATGGTCAGCTGTGTCTGAACCCTGCAGCGCAGGTGCAGTCCCTCCCTCGCGTTGATGCTGACTGACGGGGCTTCCAGCACCCGGCAGATGCAGAAGAACCTCCGCAGCGGGTGCCCGGTATACAGAAACAGTCGGTCACCGGCGCTAACACTGGTACCCGTCCCGGGAAACCACACGTGTCGGCGGTCCCAGCTGTCGTGTGCCGCCTGGGTATAGGGGGATGTCTTGGACCCTCCCACGATCTTGATCCACTCGGCCACTTTGAACACTCCACACCAACGGGTCATCGCCAGCTCATTCGGCCCAGCACAGGTGATTTGCCCACGAAGAAAGGCTATCAGCCACGATGAGCATCCCTGCACCTCAATCATACCGTTACCGGGTGCCGATGTCATCGGCGTCGCCCATTCGCCCGTCAATGCTCGCCGACGAAGGTCACATCCAGGAAGTGAGTGGAACACGAGATGCACGGATCGTAGGCGCGGACCAGCATCTCCAGGGCCCGGGTGATTTCCTCCTTCGGTCGGTCGAGTATCTGGGGAAGGAGGGCCCTCATGTCGTTTTCCAGGTTGGCCAGGTTCTGGCCGGTGGGGATGATGCAATTGGCTCCGACGATGGTGCCATCCCCATCCAGTTCGTAGTCGTGGAACAGGACGCCCCTGGGCACCTCGGCCGCCCCGACGCCTCGCCCGGCCCGAACCTTCACGTCTCGCGGTTCAGCTCTGGGAGGCTGGCGCAGGAAGTGCTCCACCAGCTCGATGGAATCCTCCAGGCAATGCACGGTCTCCACCAGCTGCGCGGCATTGTTCATGTAGGGGTTCACCGTGTCAGCGCCCAGGCCAAGCCTCTCGGCCGCCGCCCTGGCCTCGGGACGGAGAAACTCCCCGTTGATCTTGGTCCGCGCCAGGGCGCCCACCATGTAGGATTCCCGCGCGTGCCTGGCGTGCTTGGCGGTGGAGTGAGGAACAGAGACCTCGCGCGCGACCTCGAGATAATCCTCTACCGCATAATCGCCGCCCTCGCTGCTGCGAATCCTGCCGCTGATCCATGCGTATTCATCCGAAAGATGCAGGGCAATGTATTCGGTCTCGTTTTCAAAGTCCGGCACCTCCAGGGTCTCGAAAAGCCCCACCGTGGCCGCCAGGTCCCGGCGCGCCTCGCACAGGCGCCGATGAATCTCTCTGAACTGCCCGGTCGAGGGCAGGCTCGAAAAGCCCCTGACCTTCATGGCGATGGGGTGGACCTTCCGTCCGCAGATCATGTCGGCCAGGTCATTGGCCAGCTTCTTGAGCCGAAGGGCCCTTTCCACCACCTCCGGCTGATCATCAACCAGGGTCAGCACACTGCCGGCTCCGAAGAAGTCCGGTGCGGCCAGGAAGAAGAGGTGAAGCCAGTGACTCTGCATGATCTCGGCATTGAACAGGAGCTTCCGCAGCCTCACCGTCTGCCCGGACGGGACCACCCCGAGGGCTTTCTCCAGGGCGTCAATCGACGCCTGGGCGTGACCCACGGCGCAGATGCCACAGATGCGGGAGGTGATGTAAGGGGCTTCGTGCCACTTGCGCCCGCGCAGCATGGATTCGAAGAAGCGGGGCGATTCCACGATCTCGAACTCGGCCCGCTCCAGCCGACCGTCTCTGACGTCGACGACGATGTTGCCGTGTCCCTCGACCCGGGTGACGTGGTGAAGATCGATGTTCAGGTTCCGTCCCGTCATCACTGCACCTTCCGTCTTCTCGCGTTGAACACCCTGAGCCGTTTCTCCGCCTCTTCCTCGTCCATTCCGTGCGCCTTCATGATCTCGATCATGGCGTCGAAGTTGGCCTGCTCGATGAAACCGCGGCAACCGATGCAGGCGGAGCCGAAGCCGGGACAGAGGGCCCCGCAGCCGGCCCGCGTGACCGGCCCCAGACATATCTCGTCGGTGTCAAGGTCGTAGACGCAGGGATTGCCCCTCATCTGGCACTCGACGCATACGGCGAAGTTCGGATCATACGGCTCCCTGCCCATCAGGATGGAGGTGACGACCTGGATGAACTCAGACCTATCCATGGGACAGCTGCGTATGTAGTAGTCCACCTCCACCACCTCGTCCAGCGCCCGCGCCTCGATGGTGTCGTAGTACTGCGCGCTGTCTCCGTACACCGCCCTGAGGTTCTCCTCCGGCGACAGGGCATTCTTCATGGCATTGACGCCACCGGTGGTGGCGCACGCTCCCATGGCCACCAGCGTGTCGGCCTTCTTGCGGATCTCCTTCAGGACGGGAATCTCCGATTCGCGCGTGATGGCCCCCTCCACGAAGGCGATGTCATAGTCCTTCCCGGCCGGATCCATTGCCTCGCGAAAGGTGACCAGTTCGATCGCGTCAACCACGTCCAGTAGATGTTCCTCCATGATGTTTACAATCTGAAGCTGACAACCCTCACAACTGGTGAAGCTGAAGATGCCCACCCTCGGCCTGCGTTTCACCGGATGCTTCTCCTTTCTAAAGCTCCTTGATCTCCGCGTACGAAAAGCACGGACCGTCGCGACAGACGAAGGCGGAGCCCTCCTGGCAATGCCCACACTTTCCCACCCCGCACTTCATCCTCCTCTCCAGGGAGAGGAAGATCATCTCGTCCGGGATTCCGATCCGCTCCGTCTCCTGCACCACGAACCGGAACATGATGTCCGGGCCGCAGATGAAGGCGGCGGTGCGATCCGCGTTGAGGGTGACGCGGGAGAACAGCGTGGTCACCACGCCCACATTTCCCCTCCACGTATCATCAGTAACGTCGACGGTCACGTGATACTCGACGGACGGATCGTCCTCCCATTTCCCCAGCTCCTCCCGGAAGAGCAATGCGTCCGGCGATCGGGCACCGTAGAATATGATCACCCTACCGTAGGCTTCCCGGCGATCCAGCACCGTATTGATCAGAGAGCGGAGGGGAACTAATCCCAATCCCCCCGCCACGAACAGCAGGTCCATGCCCTCGGCGGCCGCGGCGTCGAAACCCCGGCCGAAGGGCCCGCGTATACCCACGACATCTCCTGCCTTCATCCTCCGCATCGCATTGGTAACGTTGCCCACGTGGCGAATGCAGAGCTCAAAGCCGTCGGTCATGGATGGCGCCGAGGTCACGGAAATGGGTGCCACCCCCACACCGAACACCGAGACCTGGACAAATTGACCCGGGTCGTGGCCCAGCTCCAGCCCCGACTTGAAGCGCAGGTGGTACCAGGTCTCCAGGTCGGTCATCGGTCTGGCCGCCACTATTTGCGCCGGTTCCGGCAGGTACAGAGACCCTTTCCTGTGAGCAGCCAGGGTCACTCCGCCTCACCCGAGGGACGCCGCCGAACCTCGTTGTAAACTGTGGGCGGGTCTATATTCATCAGGCAGGTGCGCACGCATCTTCCGCACCCGGTGCAGTACAGCTGCCCGTATCGCTCATGGGCATACTTACCCTTGTGATAATACATGTGCCGCAGCCGCTCACTGCGGTCGGCGCGGAAGTTCTCCCCACATGCCACCAGGGCGAAGTCCTGCAGTGTGCACGCGTCCCAGCGCCGCCGACGCTCTCCCTCGCCCAGGTCGAGGGAGACATCGTCCTGCACATCGAAGCAGAAGCACGTGGGGCAGACCAGATTGCAGCGCCCGCATCCCAGGCACCGCGCCCCGTATTCATCCCACACCGGACTCTCTTCACCCTCCGCCAGCACCTGCGGGATCTCCTCGGCGGGAAAGTCCAGCCGGTTTCGCGCCCCCTCGAAGTCCCGTTCGCGCCCCGACAATACCCGCTGCAGGCGCTCGCTCTCCTCCGGGCGCAGCTCCCGCAGGCCCTCGCATTCGCCCAGCAGCTTCTCCCCTGCGTCCGTGGCCACATCGATCACCCACGAATCATCCAGATCAGTCAGCATCAAATCATATCCCCCCGTCACGTCGAGGGACCCCATGGCGGCACAGAAAGCGTGCTCGTCGCAGGGCGAGAGGCAGTTCACTCCTATCACCGTGGCCCGGGCCCGCTTCTCCAGGTAGTTCTCATCCTCGTACGTATCGGCAAAGACCCGGTCCATCAGGTTTATCGCCGCCACGTCGCAGGGCCGCACACCCAGCAGGACCATGTCCTCACTCTCCACTTCGGCCGTCACCTGTACGTCGCCGCCGGCGTGCACCCCGTCATCGGCGGATGAGCGAAAGCGCAGGAGCACCTCCTCGGGAGGGAAGAAGTACTTCTTGGCGGAACCGGCCGAGGGAATGTAGTGGGCCCGCAGTGTGGAGGCATCCCTCACCTCCTCGAAGGAGAAGGCCCCGTCCTCCCGCTCCACCGGCGCGACCACCTTCGTCCTCTCCGCCAGCTCTTCTATGAAAGAGTTGAATGCCTTCTTCGACACTATCTTGCGGGCTTTCACCAGCTGCCGCCCCCTAAGCATGAGACTTGAATCTTCACGAGAGATTCTCCCTCATCGACCTGCTCGCCATACGGAGATCACTGCGGTAAGGGTCGCTATCTCGGGCCCGGGGCAGCCGTGCATCTGCTGGGCATCCGTTCTGTCGCATCAGGCTTCAATCGAGTCATCCCGGCCAGGGGCGGCTGTCCACCGAGTTGCGGGATGCCCACTGCGGAGGTGGGGAGTGCAGTTCATTGGGGGATGTGCGGGGAATGGAAGACCGGTGCTCCTGGCGTGAGGTCACTGCCCGGCTCCTCATCCCGAGGGGCACCTCGCATCGGGCGGACTCCGCGCCAGGAGCACCGGTCGGAAGATGATATGTGTCGGGCCCGGCCGGCTTCAGCAGCCGGCCTACTCTCTCTCGAGGGTCCTCTGGGCAGCCCTCACCCCGGAGCCCATTTCGAAGTCGCAGCCCGCTCTGGCCAGCGCGCGCTCGATGGCGCCGAGAGTTGCCAGCAGGTCGGAATTATTGCAGACGCCCATGTGGCCCACCCGGAAGTACTGATCCCTTATCTCCGGGTGCAGGCCTCCGGCGACGATGACTCCCTCCTCCTCGATCAGGCCGGTGAGGGAGGAATCGGCGCCCTCCGGGTAATAGAGGGCGGTCAGCGTCGGGGCAGCCTGGTCCTCACTGACCGGAACCTGCCGGATCCCGAGGGCGGCCGTCCCGGCCCTGAAGGCGCGGGCCAGCCTCCGGTGCCGCTCGAAGCGCTCCTGCATTCCCTCATCGAGGATTTGCCGCAGGCTCACATTGAGGGCGTATACCAGATTCACCGCGGGAGTGCCGAAATACCCGCCCCGCCTCTCCATGTAGGCATCCATGATCGGAAGCCACTTGGCGAAATCCGCGTAGTAGTTGGGCACCGGGCTCTTCCGCTTCGAGAAGACGTCCATGGCCCGCTGGCTGACAGTCAGCAGGGCCAGCCCCGGGGGAACGCCGATGGCCTTCTGGGATGCGGTCAGATACACGTCCACACCCCAGGCCTCGGTATGGCATTCCGCGCCGGCCGTGCCGCAGACACCGTCAACTATGGTCAAACACCCCGCCTCGCGGGCTGCCCGGCAGAGACCCTCAATGTCGCTGCAGACGCCGGTGGAGGTGTCGACGTGGGTCATGGTCACCACCTGGTACTCGGATTCTTCCAGGGCAGCTCTCAGCTCGGATTCTCCCGCCACGTCTCCGATCGGCGCCCTCAGATGCGTGACCTCTCCTCCGTAGCGCTCGATCAGCTCTCCCATTCGATCGGAGAAGGTTCCGGAGTTGACCACCAAAACCCGGTCTCCGGGTTCAACCAGGTTGGCCGCGGCTGCGTCCATGGCCAGGGTTCCAGTTCCGGCCAGGACGAAGGGCTGAGCAGACGGAGCCAGAAACACGTCTCTGACCATCTCCAGGGCCTCGCCGAAGCACTCTATGAAGTCCGGCGCCACGTGACTGGTGGTGGGCCTGGACAGGGCACTCATAACCTCCGGGTGGAACTCGACGGGGCCGGGAATCATCAGCAGTTTTCTACCTTTCACCATACCTCTCCCCCTTAGCATTGTTGACCGACATCCTTACTCGCACTCCTCGAGAAACTGCACCTTCCGGCACCTGATCCGACGCTGTCCCCGCCCGGGACCGCAGCCCGCCTCACTCCACCGGGACCCGTTCCCCGAAACTGCTGCAGCTGAGTCCGCGGGTCGGAGACTCCCTTCTCACATGCGCATTGTATTAGCTATCACTTTCCCTGTCGAGGGATGAAGCGCTGATTCATTTTTGCCCCGGCACAGGAATCCTCACCGCGCGTCCTTCCCCTGGTGCCGGCCTCGCTGGCGAAAACGGGAGGAAAGGCAAGGAGTCCTGCGGTGAGGACGGGGATGGGATCCCGGTTGAGATGAAGTAGAGGGACCAATCGCCGTGGCTTCCATCGCCAGCTCCCGTCGCCGGCACCGTGACTCGGCAGACTCTCCGCCCGGAATCCCCCGCTACCCGGTATTGATTGTCTTGGGGTCCAGGATGTCCCTGAATGAATCACCGAGGAGATTGACACACAGCACTGTCACCACTATGGCCAGACCGGGGAACACTGACATCCACCAGGCCTCACGAATGTAGTTCCTGGCATCACTGAGCATC
>JAWOBW010000211.1:0-3988 GCA_046484105.1 Bacillota bacterium | reverse complement strand
GGACAGCTCAGGGATCCCTGGGACGCCCACTACTCCCGTGTGATCGAGAATCAGCTCGACGTGGTGCACCTGCCCTTTGTCCACCACAACACCATCGGGCGCGGCAATCGGACACTGGTGGACGGCCCCCTCATGGAGTGGCTGGACGCCGACCGGTTCCGGATCTACACTCTCAATCGTGTGGATGACGGTGCGCGACCCCGCAAGCCCGAAGAGGTCGCGAAACCTGAGGGCGACTTCTGGCTCGAGTTCATCTTCCCCAACCTGTGGCAGAACCACATCTCGGAGGACGTGCGGGTCGTGGCTGCGTTCGTGCCGGTGGACGAGGCCCACACCCTCTTCTATCTTCGCTTCTACCAGAAGGTCCTGCGGCTGCCGCTGCTGGGCCGCGCCTTGAGCTGGTTGGCCATGCCCTTCAACCGGAAGATCGCCCATCAGGATCGGCGGGTGGTGACGACGCAGCACCCCAAAGCTTCGGCTCTGCGTATGGGCGAGCGGCTGATCCAGGGCGACCGGCCCATCGTCGAGTACCGCCGCCGGCGCCAGGAGCTGATCGACGCCAGGGGCCCGGGTCCGGAGGAAGGGTAGATGCACCTATTCGAGTCTATGAACAATACTCTGCACCCACGGCGGTACGAGGGCGCGCGCCGGGACTACCCCTACTTCGAGGGGTGATACTACAAGCTGATTGACACCAGCGAGGAGCACCGCTACGCCGTCATCCCTGGCATCTACAGGGGCCCGGACGACGAGTCGAGCCACGCCACCCGAATTCTCTCGCATAGACACCAAAGCGCCAAGCTCATCAACCCCTTTGCGACTCTGCGTCTTAGCGAGAGCTTCCTAACCGGCCCCGCAGCGCCGAGGCCCGGAGAGTCTAGTCCCGGAACAGATGTACCGAAGACGGCGGGACGGTGAGGACCACCTCCTGACCAGGACGCAGGTTCATCTCCTGATGCGAACGACGTGTGAGTAGACACGTCAGGGGTGGCGGAAGGTCGGCGGTGATGTGGACGACTGACCCTTTGTTGACCACCTGAGTGATGGTCGCGATGAAATGGTTATGTCCCTTCAGGACGGGCAACTCCGCCGGGGAACTGGATACCAGGATATCCTCCGGTCGAATGGATGCGTGACAGGGCCCGTCCATATCGGCATCGGCCACAATCCTGGCGCCTTCAACCTGGAATACAGTGCTCCCGTCCTCCGCCTTCACAGCGGTTCCGGCGAACACGTTGCCGGCCATGGTGAAGGTGGCTACGAACTCGGAGTTCGGATGCCGGAAGACCTCATCCGGCATGCCCACCTGTCGGATGGCTCCTTCACCAATGACCGCAATGCGGTCGCCCATCGTGATTGCCTCCTCGAAGTCGTGGGTGACGTGGAGAGCGGTGATGCCCAGTTGATCCTGGAGCTTGATGAGCTCCTGCTGGACGCCGCCACGGCTCTGCGGGTCCAGGGCACCCAGAGGTTCATCGAGGAGCAGGACCTCGGGGTCGGTGACGACCGCTCGCGCCAGAGCTACCTTCTGCCTCTCGCCGCCGCTGAGCGTGTCGGGTCTTCTGTCGAGCAGGTGTCCTATTCCCAGAAGCTCGACCACTCTGTCCAGCGCCGTGTCGATCTGGCTCGACTTGATCCGGCGCATCTTCAGCCCGAAGATGATGTTCTCCCGGACCGAGTAGTGAGGGAAGAGCATATGATCCTGGTAGACGATACTGACCCTTCGCCGCTCCGGGGCCACTCTGGTCACGTGCCTCCCCCCCAACCAGATCTCCCCGGCCTGAATGGGCTGGACCCCCGCAATGGACTCCAGCAGGATAGTCTTGCCGGCGCCGGTGGGTCCCAGCAGGATGAAATACTCACCTTTCTCCACGGTGAGGTTGATGTCTCGCAGCGCGAACAGACCCAGCTCGACGGAGAGATTCCGGACCGCAATCACGCCTCTTCACCCCGGTTGACGAGCAGGCGCAAGGCGACGAACGCAAGTACGCTGATGATGATGAGGATAACCGCCACGGGGCGAGCATAGTCGAGGCCGAAAGCCTCGAACCGCTCGAAGATGAGGACCGGTGCTATCATAGGATGATAGGTGAGGATCACGACGGCGCCAAACTCGCTGATTCCGCGCGCCCACATCATGATGCCCCCGGCCGCGATGCTCTGCCAGGCCAGCGGGAATGAGATACGTACAAAGACCTGCCAGGGGGTTGCTCCGAGGCTGCGCGCCACCTTCTCCAGCCGCGGGTCCACCTTCTTGAACCCCTCTTTGGCAGAGTCGATCAGGAAGGGAACGCTGACGAACAGCATGGCGATCACAATGCCGGCGGTGGAATCGACAAAGGAGATGCCGAACCGCGCAAAGGTTGCTCCCACCGCAAAGGAGCGCCCGAATACGAAGAGCAGGGCGATGCCCGCTGCAGTGTGCGGCACGACGATGGGGACATCGATCAGCCCTTCTACCAGTCTCTTACCACGGAAGTCGTGTCTGGCCAAGAGGTAGGCCAGGGGAACCCCGAGAAAGAAGCCCACGATAGTGGCGATCAGGGCAGCGTAGAGCGTCAGCGAGATTGACTCCACCACCTGCCTGTCGATGAGAGTCGTCCAGAAGGCTTCGGCCTCCGCCACCGAGGAGACCAGCATCTTGAGCAGCGGCACGGTGATGAAGAGGAAGATGATGAGTCCGAGAAGGGCGAAGGCCCAGGTAAGGCTGTGCCGCGCGGGAGAAAGGGCGCCCGCCCGATCCCCCAGCGCCCTCAAGGGACTGAAGCGCCTCCGTGGCTTACGTCGCTCCACCATGTTCCTGACGCCGCCTTTTGGCCCCCGCGTCACTCTCCCGAAACGAGCAAATCCCTCAGATCATCTGGGATGTTCTCGGGGTTATCGGCAACCACGGGCCGGAACGGCTGATGCTGTTCGGCGAATATCCTCTGCCCCTCGGGACCGAGGAGGAACTCGACGTAGTCGACGGCCGCCTCGGGATGAGGGCTATTCTCCGGGATGGTCGCACCGTAGAGGATCTCCTGACACACGAAATCCGGGATGAGAGATGCGAACCTCTGGTAGTCGATTCTGACCCTGAGGTCGTATCCGAGGCTCTCGAAGTCGTCGGAGCCCAGGTTGATCTTTGGTGGGAACTCCAGGAAATGGAGATTGCGCTGTTGAGCAACGCTCTTGTATTCGAAGGCGTAGTCGATGTCCCCCGACTCCAGTATGCCAAGCAGAACGACACTGGAGCCCCGCACACTGACAGTCTGGGGCCTGATGATCTCAGGCACCAGGATGGTGCACTGACGATCCTCGACATGCGGCACGATGGGATAATCGAAATCCCCCAGCACGTCGTGGAATATGTCACCGTCCTCGTAGAGCAGACCGGCGAGCCAGCTGGCCATCAGAGCCCGGTATCCGCAGGCATCGAATCGGGGATCCGGCACGCCCAGCTGCACGTCGGGCCGCGAGAGAATCTCGTACCAGTTGTCGACGTGGATCTCGTCAGCGTACTTGCTCTCCGATGTGTAGGCGAGGCCCAGCGTATTCGAGGCGAACTTGATGGTCCAGTTGGCATAGCTGCTCTCGCTGTCGGGCATCTGCACAGTATACATCATGGCCGGAATCAGAGAATGGTCTGCTACCGCCACCACATCGGCTTCGGTCCCTAGCTCCGTAACCCGCCTGATTACCTGGACACTGCCGTGCCCCTCGGTCAGAACTTTGACGTGGGGATTCGCAGCCTCATAGGCTCTGGCCACCTCCGTAAACGGGACCATCAGGCTGCCGGCGCAGATCACTTTGAGCTCGGTCTGCTCCCGGCGGGTAAGCGCGCATCCCTGGGAAGTCAGAGACAGGAGGGCAACTGCCGCGAGCGCGAGAAGAAGACGCCGTCCTTGCTGCCAACGCTTCATATTCTCATCCCTCAGTGCCGGTGCTCGGCGTCAGGGTCCGTATCTCCATGCGAGTGACCCATTTGACCCACCAATGTCCTTCGGTG
>JAWOBW010000193.1:0-17972 GCA_046484105.1 Bacillota bacterium | reverse complement strand
GGCGGGGGTGCCCGTGGTCAAGATGTCCGGTCGGGGCCTGGGACACACGGGTGGGACCGTTGACAAGCTGGAAGCCATACCGCGGTTCAGCTCGATCCTGTCGCCGGACGCGCTCCTCCGGGCGGTGGACCGAGTTGGACTCGTGCTGGTGGCGCAGATGGAGAATCTGGTTCCGGCGGACGAGAAGCTGTACGCCCTCAGGGACCTGACCGGCACCGTCGACAGTCTGCCGCTGATTGCCAGCAGCGTGATGAGCAAGAAGCTGGCGGCGGGCGCCGACGCCATTGTGCTGGACGTGAAGGCCGGCGCCGGGGCGCTGCTGCAGACTGATCAGGAGGCCACTGAACTTGCCTCCTTGATGGTTGACATCGGACGCGGCGCGGGGAAGCAGGTGGTGGCGGTGGTGACAGCCATGGATCAGCCGCTGGGCTGGGCGGTGGGCAATTCACTGGAGGTGGCGGAGGCGATTGCCACCCTGCGGGGACGGGGTCCCTCCGACCTGGAGGAGATTGTCATGGTCCTGGGAAGCCACATGCTGGTGTTGGGAGGAGCTGCCGCCGATCTGCGGGAGGCCGAGACGAAACTGAGGCGATTGCTGTCGTGCGGCGCGGGGCTGGAGAAGTTCCGCCAGTTAGTAGAGAACCAGGGCGGAGATCCCCGGGTTGTGCAAGAGCCGGCGCTGCTGCCTTCGTCAGCCGAGACGGTCATTGTTTCCGCCACGAGGGGGGGATACGTTACCCGGGTTGACGCCAGGGCGATCGGCTCGGCTGCCATGGCCCTCGGTGCGGGGCGGGAGGCGAGGGGAAGCGCCATTGACCATGCAGCGGGGATTGTGCTGAGGAAGAAGGTCGGCGATGAGGTGGGCGAGGAAGAGCCGCTGGCGGTCATGCATTTCAACAGCGATCGTGTCACAGACGTACCGGCGGTGGCCCGCGATGTGCGCGGGGCCTTTTCCATCGGAGGCGAGAGGGTCATCTCCCCGGGCCTGGTCAGGGGGATTGTGACCGGTTCAGGCGCGACGTGAGTCCAGCGGATGTGAGGATGATGACCGCTGTGCGGACCGTCCGGAGCGGGATTGAATAGGGGATCTCGGATGGGAGACCCCCTCTGCTTTCCCGCAGGAGCATTGCATCACCAGGTCTACATGTGCCTCTCTATTACCCCCGCCATTGCTCGAATGCCCTCACTGAGTTCCTCCGGTTCGGGGAAGCTGAATGACAGGCGGAGGTTGTGGTGACCCCGGTCGTCCGGATAGAATATGGTGCCGGCGAGAGGCGTCGCCCCCGCCTCTGAGATTTCAGGGAGGATCTCAGTCACGTCAATGGAGTCGGGAACCGTCACCCACAGGAAATACCCGCCCTGGGGATGGCTCCAATTGCATCCTCCCGGCATGAATTCCTCCAGGGCGGCGAGGGCGGCGTCGCGGCGCTTCCGGTAGCCGGAACGCAGCTTTCGCAGCCTGCAGTCTACATCCAAACCTCCCCAACACGCAGCCACGAGGGCCTGAACCAGGGGGTTGTTGCCACCGTCGGTCTTCAAACGGTTCATCTGCTGGACCAGGGTGGCGGGTCCGACCACCCACCCGATGCGGACTGCGGGGGCGAGTATCTTGGACATCGATCCCAGGTGTAGCACGCGGCCGGCGTCGTCCAGGGCCCGCAGAGTGGGGAGATCCTCGCCCTCGTAGCGGAGTTCACCGTAAGCGTCGTCCTCCACCACCATGAAATCATATTCCTCGGCCAGCTCCAGCACGCGACGCCTCCGCTCGAGGCTCATGGTGAACCCCCCGGGATTGTTGAAGTTGGGAATGCAGTAGAAGAACTTGGGCCCCCTTCCCTCACTGGAAAGCCTGCGCAGGAGCTGCTCCATGTCATCGACCCGGACCCCGTCGTCATCTCCCTCGACGGCGTGGATGTTCACCGGGTGATTCTGGAACGACTTCAGTGCCCCCATGAACGTTGGTCCCTCGACCATCAGTGAGTCTCCCTCGTTGAGGAACAGCTCCGCGGAGAGACTTATGCCCTGGGCGGACCCGCTGGTGATCAGGAGTTCTCCTTCCTCGACCTTCATGCCGCGTTCATTGCACCGGTCGGTGATCATCCGTTCCAGCTCTGCTGCGATTGGACCACCTCCGTACTTTAGTGCACTGGCGCCGTCTTCCCGCATCACCCTGGCACAGGCGGCGACCAGATCCTCGAGGGGATAGGAATCGGGGTATGGAAAACCGAAATTGAGGGGAACTGCGTCCGGGTTTGAGACCCTTCGCCAGGTACCGTATTCCTCGGCCTCCCAGTTGCGCTGTACTCTCTCGGAAACCAGGTCATAGTACAGATCCTTCTCCATCAATGTTCACTCCTTCCGCAAGTTCAATCGCTCGATCCATCACGGGGCCTCCGGGGGGAGCCCTGCTGGCGTCTGTGAGCTATCTGCGGTCTGTTTCCTTTCAACACATCTTTTGCATCGGACGGGTTATTCCTGCAATACGGGGGTGAATTCTCGAAAGACGGAGGAGACGACTGGCGATGCGGGTGTCGAGTGAGGATGGAGCGGAGCGCACCGGCTGGGAGATGGGGGAATTAGGAAGCAGCGGGCCGCGCGAGAGCCCGGGCGGGCTGCCCGGGCTCATCGCGACGTCGTTGTCTACGAACGGAGGCTCTCAATCAGTGCCACAGCCGTCTTGGCGACCTCGGGATCGACTGGTCCGATCCTCATCGGGTTGCCGATCCACCTCTGCACGAGTACCTCGTCTCCCTCCTCACCTGGGGTGATCTTACAGGAGCTGATGTCCTTGATCTGGATGACGAAGCGGCTGAGGCCGAGCTTCTTCTGTTCCACGAATTCAATTTGGTCCTTTTCGATTGTCGCGTGGTTTTGCGAGTTCAGCTGTCTAAGGGTGTAGGGTGTTTCTACTGCTGCATTGTCTGCCGTTTCCTCATTCACTGCGGTTCCCCCTTCCCGATTGGGCGAATTCATACAGGTCCACAATAGACCGACTGCACACTCGTGCGGATTAGACACGACAATTGGGCTCGGACTACAATGCTATGCCTGTGCGGGTGAATGTTAACCATATTCGACGATGAGGATCGGGGATCCTGCTGGGATGTTCCGAATTCTCTGGAAAGCATTCTGATATGCTGCGGACAGTGTCCGGGGATGGCGTCCTCTGCCGCCGACCGGATCAGCCGGCAGTCGCGCCCTTTGTGCCCGAGACGAAGAAGAAGTCAGAGCAGTCGATGCACCTGTTCACCTGCAGCTGCTGTCGCCGCATGAGCCCAGCGACCTCGGCGGCGGGAGGCAGTATGTCGTCGGCCACCTGGCTTCCGGCCGATTGGTGATGGGAATTGATGGTGTGCCTGCTCTCCGTGTGAGCGATCGCCAGCACACCCCGGGGCTTCAGCACCCTGACCAGCTGATTGAGGGCCACGTCCCGATCCTCGAAGTGGGGGAACACGGCATAGCAGATGACCCGGTGAAAAGAGCTGTCCTCAAGCGGAATCGATTCCGCTGCGCAGTGGACGAAGCTGAGATTGGCAGCGCTGTGCCGCCTGCGGGCGACGGACAACATGCCTTCAGAGGGGTCCAGGCCGCAGACGCGTCCCTCTGGACCGACATACTCCAGCAGTAGTGGGATGAGCCTTCCTGCCCCGGTGCCCACGTCCAGTATCTTCTGTCCCGGATTGAGATCGCAGAGATTCAACATGCGGATCAGTTTGTGTCGCGGAACCGGGTTGTCCTCGTTCCAGGTTTCAGCCCTGTCGTCAAAGAAGGAAATGTCGCGTGTCAACTGCCCTACACCTCCCGGGCCCCGTGGCTGCGAAGTATCTGCTCACCCGCATTCGGGGTCCCGGGAAAATGATAGCACAGAGTGGGAGATTTGTGCTACCCGTTGCCGGGTTCGTCGTCTTTCGACAGGGCAGCCAGGGAGAGCTCGGCCAGCTTGACACCTCGCATGGATGCGATCTCGTCGGCGATCTCTCTTATGTGACGGGAGCTGCCCTGCAGGACCAGTACTTCCAGGCAGTTTCCCTCGTCGAGGTGGACGTGGATGGTGGCCGTGACCGTGCCCAGATGACCGTGCTCCGCACTGGTCAGGGCGTGTCCAAGATTGACGTGTTCGTGTTGATACAGGAGGGTGAGAGTTCCCACCATCTCCTTTTCCTGGCTCTCGAATTCTGCCTCCACCACGGCTGCACGGGCGAGTCGGCGCAGGAAGTCTGAACGCGATGAGTATCCCTTTTCCTCGATCACTCGATCGAGTCGCTGCAGCAGGCTTCTCTCCATGGTTATCCCAAACCGCATCAGGGGATCATCGCAGCTCAAGGAATTGCCTCCTTTCCGAGGTGCTGCCACATGATTCGGCGCCCGGAGGTGTCAATCCTGCAGGGACGGTGTGGGACCGGCGATCTCTGGGGAGGCTTTGCGCCCCCTCGTGCAGAAGAGGGCATTGACGGAAAGGGAGGATGCGGGACATGCGGCGGCGTCTTGTCACCAATGGAGTTGTCATGCTGATTCTACTGCTAGCCATGACCCTGATCCACCCGGGTGGTGAGGGGGTTCATCAGCTGCAGGCCGGGGAGATTCTCATCGCCACGCCGAATCACATATGGGTGTGGGACCACGTATGGTCGGGGTCAGCGTACCTCGAGGTCTCGGCTGGCACCGCCGTGACCTGGGCATTTGGCTGGGGGAGTGCTTCCCGCGATGTCCTGGAGGACACCCTCTCGGATCTGGAGATCGAGTTTTACATCGGCGGGCAGGAGGTCAACTCGCCGAAGCGCTACTTCTTCTTCCGGGACGTGGGTTCTCGCACGGAGAGTTACTGGGCCCTCTACTTCCTCTACGAGCATCGGGCCCTTCCTCCGGGTGAGTACACCTGGACCATCCATCTGTCGGGTTCCGTTCCCGAGACTGTGGCCACCGGCGTACTCGAGGTGAATCCCCGCAACTGATCAGTTGCCGGGGGGAGATCCCGCGGGGAGGTGCATAGGTGGGGCGTCCACCGATGAGGATATTCGCGGACCTGTTGCCGGATTGACGCCGGGTGCTCTGCGAATAGCACATCCGTTTCTTGCCGGAATCTGGCCGACGGGGAATCCGGGTGAGGGGGGTACGATCGAGTACCCTCCGGCTCCGTCGCCAGCCAGGGTGGTAGTAGCCCGGAGTGGGGAGTGTTTTCGAGGGGCGCCTGACTGCACCGTGAGTAGGCGGGAAAGGAGTTGAAAGAGATGACTGGTGCGGCCGCCCACATTGTGCGGAGGGCGGAGAAATCGGGGAACGACGACGGTGAGAATCTGCTGCTGAGTATTTCGGCCGCTGACGCCCTGGCGGCCGAACTCTCGATGTCCAGACGGGAGGTCGAGATCATCGCCCTGAAGAACGGGGTGATCCCCCGGCGTTATCAACGAAACATGGGCACCCTGGGAGCTGAGGGCCAGGTGGCGCTACTGGAGTCTTCCGTCTCAGTGATCGGTCTCGGAGGGCTCGGGGGGTTTACCTGTGAGCTGCTGGCACGGGCCGGAGTGGGAGAGATGATCCTGGTGGATGGCGACGTCTATGACGAGTCCAATCTGAATCGCCAGCTCCACTGCACGGAGGAGGACATTGGAGAGGTCAAGGCGGCGGCGGCTGAACGTAGGGTGACGAAGGTCAACGGGGCGGTGAAAGTCCGTCATCACCTGGGTGTCCTGAACGAGGACAATGCCCGGTCCATCCTCGGCTCCTCCAGGGTGGTGGTTGATTGCCTGGACAACATTCCCGATCGCTTCATCCTTCAGAGGGCCTGCAGGTCCCTGGGAATTCCCATGGTCCACGGTGCCGTGGCTGGCACCATGGGACAGGTCATGGTAATACCTCCCGGCGGTGGGGGGCTGGAGCATCTTTACGGCCGTGCGGAGGACACCGGGCGACACGGCATTGAGCTGGTCCTTGGCAACCTGCCCGCGACGGTGGCGACGATCGCCGCGCTGCAGTGCAATGAGGTGGTGAGGATCATAACCGGCCGGTCCCATTCCAGGGGCGTGCTCTTTGTGGATCTGACCTCAGATTCCTTCACGAGGGTGGAGTTTTCGTGAGGCCTGAACCCGATCAGCATCGCCCGTTGGGCAGTCTTGCCTGCCACCTTTGGGTGCGGTAAAATGGGCACGAGGTCAGATCATGACGATACTGCGTCAGGCTGCTATATTTTCAGGGTTGATCATCCAGCTGGGGCTCATCATTGTGGTCAGCATCTATCTGGGCTTTCGCCTCGGTGGGTGGCTCGACGCGCTGACGGGGCAGCAGATGTTGTTCAAGAGTCTTGGCGCGGCGGTTGGGGTTGCTTCCGGCTTCTCTGCCGCGTATCGTATTATCATGAATGTGATGCGACAACAGAATTCTGGTGAAGATGCTGATGGTGATCGCGGCCACCCAAGCGGAGATGAGAAATGAGAGATATTCAACTGATCAGGGCGACTACTCTAAAGGCTGACGGAGCTGTGCTATTCGCCAGCCTCGCCATCTCGTTCATCCTCGGACGCGCAGATCTCGGACTCTCCTTTGCCTTTGGCATGGTTCTCGGCATTGCCAATTTCCTCCTTCATGTACTCTCTGTTCAATACACTGTGCTGGGAGCTGATCCGAATTCCCCTGGTGCGCCGAAGCAAGCGGTGATGAAGGCCGCTGTTGCGTATTTCATGCGTTTTGCCATCGTGGTCGCGGGTCTGACCCTCGGGGCCTTCCGGGCTGACATCCATCTTTTGCCTGCGGTTTCCGGGTTGTTGGTCACCTATGTATTGTTGATCTCGGTTGGTATAATACACCGTGGTAGAATCGGTACAGGGGATAGCAAATCGGAGTGAGTGCAGTAAGCATGGTTATGGAGGCTCAGTTATGGACAGGTTCTTGGATGCTCCGCTGGTGGTGTTCCGGATTGGTACGATCCCGATCAGTGAGACCGTGCTGATCAGCTGGATCATAATGGGGGTCATGGTCGGTGGCGGATATATTCTAACCCGGAGACTGCGCAGGCGACCTACGGGAGTCCAGTCCGTCCTGGAACTTCTCGTCAATGGACTCACGTCACTGGTGTCGATGACGATGGGACGAGACAAACTTGGCTTTCTGGGGTATGTGGGCGCTCTAGTTTTGTTTATTCTGGTTTCGAATATCCTGGGTGTAACAGGTTTGCGGCCGCCAACGTCAGACATAAACGTGACCATGGCACTGGCGCTACTGACTTTTCTGGCAACACAGTACTACCGGTTTCACGCTCGGGGCTTCGGCGGCTACGTGAAGAGCTTTGCTGAACCGGTGGCATTCATTTTCCCGCTGAACGTGATCAGCGAGCTTGCCGCACCAGTGTCGCTGGGTATGCGGTTGTTCGGCAACATCCTTGGAGGCAGCGTTATAGTTGCCATGATATACAGTGTGGTTCCGTTGGTGATTCCTCTTCCATTTCATCTCTATTTTGATCTGTTTGTTGGTGTAGTTCAGACCTACATCTTTGCGATGCTAACTATGGTGTTCGTGAAGATGGCTCTGGAATAGTAGTCCGCGCGAAAGGAGTTGTTATCGAATGGATCCAATGTTGATTGGAGTTGCTGCCATACTTTCATCGGGCTTTGCTGTGGGTTTGGCGGCCATTGGTCCTGGTGTTGGGCAGGGGTTTGCCGCGGGTAAGGCCGTGGAGGCGCTTGCACGCCAACCCGAGCTGCGGTCCGAGATCATTTCGACTATGCTTTTGGGTCAGGCCGTGGCAGAGACAACCGGGATCTATGGCCTTGTCATATCGCTGATCCTGATTGGGATTGCACAGGGTTTCATGTAGGAGCACGGGACGAGCTGAAGAACGGGGAGCGGTTGCCATTGACGGAGATAACGTGGTCACTACTCATACATATGGCCAGTTTTCTGGTTTTCTTTCTCGTTTTCCGCCGTGTCTTCTTCCGCCCCCTCCTCCGAGTCCTTGAGGAGCGGGAGGACACGATCAGCACTCTACTGGAGGAGGCGGAGGATCGCAGGGAGATGGCGGTGGAGATTGAGGAAAGGTGTGCTGCCAGAGTGCAGCAGGCGCAGGAAGATACCGCGCACATTCTCAGACAGGGAGAGCGCGAGGCCCAAGAGAGGTATGATGAGATTCTGTCCCGGGCCCGGCGACAGAGTGAGGAGCTTCTCGCCGAGGCCAGGTCCAGGATAGAGGATGAGAAGGTTCGGGCTCTGACGGAGTTCAAGAGTGAGGCTGTCGACCTGGCCTCGACGATTGCGACGAAGGTACTGCAGCGGGAGATGGATGACCGCGAGCGGAGGGAACTGAAGACAGTCGTTCTGGACGCAGTGCGACAGAGGTGATTGACTGACCGAAGGAGATCCTGCCGGGATGCGGTTTGCCCCCCCCCGGCAGGGTCTTTTTCTTGTCTGCGCCCGGGTGATCGAAGGTGATTTCCCGTGTTATGCAGCGGCAGACGGTGGCACGGGGGATCTGCACGGGAGTCCGGGGCAGACGGGAAACCGAGGTGAAGGAAGATTGGAGGAGGAGGTAATGGCTTCTGAGGTGGAACGGGTCAGCATCTTCATTGATGGCGCCAATATGACCTATGCGCAGAAGAAATTGGGATGGCAAATTGACTTTCAAAAGACAGTCGAATACTTTTCTGCGGGCAAGAACTTAATCAATGCCTTCTACTATGCAAGAGAGCCTCAAGACATTGATGAGAAGCGTTTCTACGGGTTTCTCACCTGGACGGGATACACGGTTCGGACCAAGCCGGTGAAGGTGTGGACGGACCCCAGCACGTCGGAGTCGAGCTACAAGTGCAACCTGGATATCGAGATGGTCGTCGACATGTTCAACACCTCATCGCTGTACGACGCGGCCATAATATTCACCGGCGACGGGGACTTCGGTCGCGCGGTGGAGCTGTTGCGGTCGAAGGGAAAGCGGATCATCGCCTGCTCGACGCAGGACATGATTTCCTACGAACTCGCCAACGCTGTCGACAAGTATGTGGATCTGAATAGACTTCGGCAGCACATCGAGCGCGATTTGGAGAGAAACGCCAGTGACTGAGGGCGCCGGGATGTGAGGGAGCTCGGGCGCTGGACTCATCGGCTCCTGCGCTGGCGCCAGACTCGCGAGTGTCACAGGCGGCGCGGGAGGGGAGGCCTCCCGCGCCGGCCCGAGTTCACCGGACTCCCGCGGCTCTCAGGACATTAGCCTGGTGGGCGGGTTGGATGGCACCCGTGTTGTGGGAGCGGGCGTTGTAGAAGTAGAGACAGAAATGCCCCGGGTAGTCGTTGTTGTACATGGTCTGCACGCTGTGGGGCATTCCCACCATTGAGGCGGCGAGTGTCCAGCGACTCGTACGGCCCGGCCAAGGATTGACGGTTATCTCGCGGCTGAGCCCGGGTCCGTTCTCGACCGGGAGCTGGGGGTGATGCACTATCCCTATGCGGGGCCGGATACCGGGATCGACGCTCCTCCCTTCTCCGGAGAGGTGTGGACGCTGATTGATGCCGGCACCTTCAGCTCCGGGGAGTGGCTGGCCGTACAGTTGAAGGACAACGGGCTGGCCCTTCTGGTGGGTGAGCCGTCGGGTGGAGGTGGTGACTGCCCCGGTGATACGCTGGTGTTCGCATCTCCGAATCTCAATCTGGCGTTCAGCGTCTCCCACAAGATCTTCCGTCGACCGGACCGGGAGGCTGTCCGCATTCCGGCGGTGGTGCCCGACTTCCACGTGGCCCAGACTCTCGAGGCGTACCGCGCCGGAGCCGACCCGGTGATCGAGTGGCTGCATTCCAGATGGCGGGAGCACTGACAGGGCGAGCATTGCCGGGTTGCGTCGCGAGCGGGATGCATTGAGGGACCCGCGCCGACGGGTGTTTCCGAGGTGACGCGCGGGACGGTCGACGGGAGACGGAGCATCGGGTTCCGAGAAGACGGAGGAGGATAGGAGTGGACTACGAAGAGTCGGTCGCATACCTGTACCGTCTGGGTAAATTCGGCAGTCGGCCGGGCCTGGAGAGGGTTGCGCGTCTTCTGGCCAGGCTGGGAAGTCCTCATCAGAATCTGAACATAATCCACGTGGCGGGGACCAATGGCAAGGGATCAACCTGCTGCTACATCGCCGAGGTACTGCAGGCGGCCGGATACAGGACGGGCCTGTACTCCTCGCCTCATCTGCAGAGTGTCAGGGAGAGGATCCGCGTCAACGGCGACATGATTGACCGGGTCACCTTTGCCGCGATGATCACCGATCTGAGGGAAATAGTGGACGAGCAGGTGCGGCTCGGCGAGGAGCACGCCACCTATTTCGAGATTCTCACCGCCGCAATGTACGCGCATTTTGCCCGGGTCGGGGTAGACTTCGTGGTGCAGGAGACCGGGCTGGGGGGCAGATTTGATGCCACCAACGTTGTGCCCGCTCCACTGGTGGCAGTAATAACCAACATCGACCTCGATCACACGGAGGTGCTGGGCGAGACCGTGGCCCAGATCGCGCGGGAGAAGGCGGGCATACTGAAGGAGGGAAGTCGGGCCGTCGCCTCCGACAGTGGCCCCGAGTCCCTGCGGGTCCTGACGGGAATTAGCCGGAACAGAGGAGTTCCCCTGGCGGTGCTGCGCGAGGACGGAACGGGAGACACTCCCCGTTTCCACCTGTGTGACCTGCATCAGGACGGCGCGGCCTTCTGCTACTGCGGCGAGCGCTGGCAGCTGGAGGGGCTCAATGTATTGATGGAGGGGAAACACCAGGTGGAGAATGCCGCCCTGTCGGTGGCAGCGCTCGAGCAGATCCACCTGCATTCCGGGGTGGAGGTGACCGCGGAGCAGGTCCGCCGGGGACTGGGTCGGGCCAGGTGGCCTGGCCGGCTGGAGAAGGTCATGGATTCCCCGCGGGTACTGCTCGACGGGGCCCACAACCCCAACGGGGCGAGGGTGCTTTCGGAGACGTTGGCGCAGCTGTACCGGGGGCGCAGGATTCACGCCGTGATCGGCATGCTGTCTGATAGGGATCCCGGCGCGATGCTGGCGCAGATGGCGCCGGTACTGAACGGGACGGTGGTCGCCACGCGAACGCCAGTCCTGAGGGGCTGGGACGTGGACTCGCTGGTCGAGGCGGCGCGGGGTCAGCTGTCCCCGGGGTGCGAGATACTGGGCCGGGAGGTCCCGGCAGAGGCGGTTGACCTGTGTCTGGACCGGGCGCGTCCCGAGGACGTGGTGGTGATATGGGGGAGCCTCTACCTGGTGGGTGCCGTCAGGGAACGTTGGTACCAGTTGGACTGAGGTGAGGGGGAGGCGCGTGTTTCCATCTCCAGGCGGGTGTACTGTATTATTGACCGGGTGAGAGGACGACGACGAAAGTGACGATGAGGTCACGGAGGCCGACACTTGAAGATGCGCACGTTCACGTGCTCTCTGCGGATTGGAGGGATGACAGTGGGTGCATGTACATCCGACGTGATCCGAATCATGCGCGAGGCCGCTCCGGAGGAGTGCGCGGAGGAGTGGGACAACGTTGGGCTGCAGGTGGGTAATGCGGAACGCCCTGTGCGGCGCGTGGGCGTGGCCCTGGAGGTGACTCGCGGGGTGCTGAATCAGGCAGTGCGGCTGGGAGTCGACATGCTGGTGACTCACCATCCCCTGATTTTCCAGCCCCTCAGCAGTGTGAGGGCGGATGTGCCGGGGGAAAGGATCCTGGTGGAGCTCGTGCGGTCTGACATTGCCCTGTACTGTGCCCACACCAACCTGGACTGCGCCGAGTTGGGCCCGAGCGCCGTGCTGGCGGAGGGACTGGGTCTGGAGGACGTGGAGCCCATCTCTCCCCGACGTGACCTGTTGAAGATGGTCGTCTTCGTCCCCGAGGATGCGGCGGAGGATGTGCGGCGCAGCCTCGGCCGGGCGGGAGCGGGACATGTTGGCAACTACAGCCACTGCAGCTTCGCCGTTGAGGGCGAGGGCGCCTTCATGCCTCTTCAGGGAGCTGATCCCTTCATTGGATCCCCGGGCGAGCTGAGCCGGGTGCGTGAGACGCGGGTGGAGGCCATACTGCCTCGCCATCTGCTCGACGCCGTCGCGAAGGCGGTGCGGGAGGTTCATCCGTACGAGGAACCCGTCATCGATGTGTGGCCCACCGATGTCGATAACCTGCGGGCGGGAATGGGTCGCATTGGAAATCTGTCCCGTCCGATGACCGCTGATGAGTTTCTGGAGCAGGTGCGCGGCGTCTGCGAGCCGCGGTCCCTGCGGGTGTCTGGCCGCAGCGACCAGATATCGCGCGTCGCCGTGTGCGGCGGGGCGGGGGCGGATCTGTGGAGGCGGGCTCTCCGGGGGGGAGCTGACGTTCTGCTGACCGGGGACATCTCTTACCACCATGCGGCCGGGGCCGCGGCCGCGGGCATGATGATGGTGGATGCCGGCCACGCTGCGACTGAGCAGATCTGCGTTCCGGGCCTCGCCGAATACATCGAGTGTCATCTGCAGTGGGAGGGCCTGGAGTGCGAGGTGTTCGCCCTCGGCCCGGTGGTCGATCCCCCGGTTGTCCTTTAGACAGAGAGACCGTCCTCTGTTATAATACGTGCAGGTGAGTGAACTGGACAGCTGCGCGCAGTTGAGGCAGACTTCCCCCAGAATGCCAGTGATTTGCGTATGCAGGTATTAGCACGAATTGCATATTATCAGTCCGCTTCATCTGTGTGAGGAAAGTCCGAACTCCATAGGGCAGGGTGCCGGATAACGTCCGGTGAGGGCGACCTCCAGGCCAGTGCCACAGAAATCACACCGCCCACTTCGGTGGGTAAGGTTGAAATGGTGGTGTAAGAGACCACCGGCGGTCGGGTAACCGGCCGGCCAGGTAAACCCCACCCGGAGCAAGGCCAAATAGGAGAGGGATGACGCGGCCCGTCGACCTCTCGGGTTGGCTGCTTGAGGTGCCAGGCGACTGGCATCCCAGATAAATGGCTGTCCTCGACAGAATTCGGCTTACAGGTTCACTCACCCATTCCCACCCACATGCAATTCCTCTGGAACAAATGGGACGAGGAATCGTCACACTAGCTGATGGGACCATCGGAATGTCAGTCGGAGGGAGATGATACCGTGAGATATCGCACCATCCTGATTGCCGGGTTGATACTCCTGCTGGGATTCAGCGCGGGTTGCCGGTCGGCCGCCGGGGAATCGGCGTCACCGGAGACGGAGATCGACTTCTCCATACCCGACGCCCTTCCGGATGCCGTACAGAACTGGGTTGACGAGATCAGCGACAGCCGGGAAGCGGCGGTTGACTGGATGACTGACGGGGACGAGGTTTATGTTGCCGTGGCCAGGGGTGAGGTTCCGCATCCAGGTCACGGCGTGGCAATAGACCGGATCGTGTGTCGCGATGAGGACGGCGAGGTGACGGTGACGGTGGAGGCCAGATACACCGAACCGGAGGAGGGAATGCAGTACATTCAGGTCATCTCCTATCCGGTTGCCGTGGGGGTCTTCGACGCAGACGAGCTGCCCGGGTCTGATCCCGGGGACGTGCGGTTCGAGTTTTCTGTCGATGATCGGGTGGCGGAGGTCACCCCCACCGCGCACAACATCGTCCTGTTCTTCGCCACCGAGGACGGGTGGCTGGAGCGTGACGTGCGCTCGATCGTCACCGACGAGCTTACCCTCGACATCGTGGCGTCCGAGATCGCCATCGGACCCGAGGTCGGGTACCTGCACCCGGTTCTGCCGGAGGGCACCAATCTGCGGGTGACCAGGGACGAGGACGATCCCACGCTGGCGATTGTCGATTTCAGCGAGGAGATTCACGGAGTCCAGGGCAGTCTTGATGAGATGATCGCCCTGTACGGCGTGGTCAACGCCCTGATCGAGAACGATCTCGACGTTTCCCGGGTGATGGTACTGGTGGGGGGACAGCAGGTTTCCAGTTTGGGCCACGTGGATCTCACCGAGCCGCTCACGTACGACCGATCGCTGGTGAGAGAAAGCAAGTAGGTATTGACCAGGTGGACGACGAGACCGCACTGCGCCCCCGGCTGCCCGGGCGCAGTGCCTGCTTTGAGGGGGGCTACGTGCTAAGATAGAAGGAGCCGGTGAACGGGGTTGGGAGGAGCAATGCTCGGTATAGTCCGCAAGCTGTTCGATCAAAACGCAAAAAAGATTAAGAAGATAGGCGAGGTTGTCGACCGGATCAATGATCTGGAAGACGAGATCCGGCCCCTGGCCGACGACGAATTGAGATCCGAAACGGACCGATTTCGCGGGCAGCTGGACGGGGGAGCCTCGCTGGATGACATTCTGCCGCGGGCCTTCGCCGTGGTTCGGGAGACGGCCCGGAGGCTGCTGGGCGAGCGGGCATACGATGTCCAGGTGATGGGGGCGGTGGTCCTTCACCGGGGCGGAGTGTCCGAGATGAAGACCGGCGAGGGGAAGACCCTGGCTGCCACCATGCCGGTTTACCTGAACGCCCTGCCCGGCAGGGGGGTTCACGTGGTCACGGTCAATGACTACCTGGCCCGAAGAGACAGCGAGTGGATGGGAGAGGTGTACCGCTTTCTCGGCCTGGAGGTCGGAACTATTATACCCGGCCTGAGCTATGAACAGCGGCGCGCCGCCTACGCCTGCGACGTCACCTACGGGACCAACAATGAGTTCGGATTTGACTATCTGAGGGATAACATGGCGGTCTCGCCGGATCATCTGGTTCAGCGGGAGCTGCACTACGCAATCGTGGACGAGGTGGACAGCGTTCTCATCGATGAGGCCCGTACTCCACTGATAATCTCCGGAGTGCCCAGAAAGAGCGCCTCGACCTACACCGAGTTCGCCCGCATCGTACGCGGTCTCAAGTGCGATGAGCACTACACCGTGGACGAGAAGGCGGGGAGGGTGCTTGCCACCGATGAGGGCATCGCCCGGGTGGAGAGAAGCCTGGGGATAGAGAATCTGTTTGCCCCGGAGAACATCGAATACAGTCATCTGCTGCGCCAGGCCCTCAAGGCCAAGGAGCTGATGAAGCGGGACCGCGACTACGTGCTTCAGGGCGACCAGGTGGTGATCATCGACGAGTTCACCGGAAGGATGATGCCGGGGCGCCGATACAGCGACGGTCTGCACCAGGCCATTGAGGCCCGGGAGGGTGTGAAGATCCGGGAGGAGACCCAGACCCTCGCCACCATCACCCTGCAGAACTACTACCGCATGTATGACAAGCTGGCGGGGATGACGGGGACTGCCGCCACCGAGGCGGATGAGCTGCACGAGATATACGGACTGGACGTGGTGGTCATTCCCACCAACAGGCCGATGATCCGGGAGGACCTCCCCGACGCCGTGTACCGCACGACGGAGGCCAAGCTGGCGGCGGTAGCTGAGGACATCGCCGCCCGGCACGAGGCGCAGCAGCCTGTCCTGGTGGGCACTTCCTCGGTGGAGAAATCGGAGGAACTCAGTCTTCGCCTGCAGAGGCGAGGGATTTCCCACGAGGTGCTCAACGCCAAGCACCACGAGCGGGAGGCGGAGATTGTGAGCGGGGCGGGAGAAAAGGGCCGCGTCACCATCGCCACCAACATGGCGGGACGGGGAACCGACATCGTCCTCGGCCCCGGGGTGACCGACCTCGGGGGACTGCACGTGCTGGGCACGGAGCGGCACGAGAGTCGCAGGGTTGACAACCAGTTGCGGGGACGCTCCGGGCGACAGGGTGATCCCGGCTCCTCACAGTTCTACGTGGCCATGGAGGATGACTTGATGCGGCTCTTCGGCGGTGAGACCATGGAGTCGATGATGCAGAGGCTGGGACTGGGCGAGGAGGAGCGGCTGGAGCATCCCATGCTCAGCCGCGCGATTGAGAATGCCCAGCGCCGGGTTGAGGCGCGCAACTTCGAGATGCGCAAGCGCCTTCTCGAGTACGACGACGTGTTGAATGAACAGCGCAGGATCATCTACGAGCAGAGGAACCGGGTCTTGCGCGAGGCGGCGTTGAGCGAAGATATCCTTCAGATGATGGAGGACGTCGTACAGGCCAGGGTCGAGACCTATGCCACCGGCGGGCGCTACCCCGAACTCTGGAACCTCAGGGGGCTGGTCGAGGACCTGGAGATGAACCTGTTTCCGCCGGGAAGGGTTGCGGTGGAGGATCTTCTGCACCGGGCGGAGGAGGGCGGACGGGAGGAACTGACCCGCCACCTGTGCCGGACTGGAAGGGCCGTGTACCGCGCTAAGACGGAGCGGGTCGGTGCCCAGAAGATGGCCGAGATGGAGCGAATCCTCCTGCTCCGCGTGGTGGACGCCAAATGGATGGACTACCTGGCGGCGGTGGATGAGCTGCGGCACGGGATCGGGCTCCGCGCCTACGGTCAGAGAGATCCGCTGACCGAGTACCGACGGGAGACGCACCAGATGTTCGCCCATCTCATTCAGTCCATCAGGGAAGATACGGTGAAATACCTGTTCAAGATGCAGATCAGGGAGGGAGAATCGCCGGGCATCGCTGCGCGTCCGGCTGCCGCTGACGTGGTGGCGGCCTCCGGGGAGGTATCACCGACGCGGGAGCCCCGCCCCGCCGCACCTGAGCCTACGGGGGAGAAGACGGTCAGGACGTACCGCAGGAAGAGGCCCAAGGTCGGGCGCAATGATCCGTGCCCCTGCGGGAGTGGAAAGAAATTCAAGCACTGCTGTGGGCGGGCAAAGTGAAGGGAGTATTGGCACCGTGCGAGAGGACATCGGTGTGGATCTTGGAAGACTGAGAGACGAATTGGAGCAGGTTAGGGGGTCTCTTTGACGCCGAATCGAGACTCCGGGAAATAGAGGCCCTCGACGACGAGATGAGCCGGCCGGGTTTCTGGGATGACCCGCAGCGGGCGCAGCGGATAGTCCGCCGGAGAAATGTGCTCGAGGCGCCGCTGCGGCGGTACGAGGAGTTCCGGGGCCGGCTGGAGGACGTCGAGGTGCTATATGAGCTGGCCGAGGAGGACGGTGACTCTTCGGCTTTCGAGGATGTGTGTTCCGAGATCCAGGCCCTCGAGAGGGCGATTGGGGAGCTGCGGCTTTCCCTGGTCCTGTCCGGCGAGTTTGACGGGGGCGATGCGATCCTGAGCATCCATCCCGGGGCCGGGGGGCTGGACGCCCAGGAATGGGCGGAGATGTTGATGCGCATGTACACGCGCTGGGCCGAGAGGGCCGGCCTGAAGACCGAGATTCTCGACCTGCTGGTGGGAGAGGAGGCGGGAGTCAAGAGTGTGATTCTCTCCGTCCGCGGTGACAACGCGTACGGTTTTCTCCGGGCTGAACGGGGCGTTCACCGTCTGGTCAGAATCTCGCCCTTCGACTCTTCGGGGCGACGGCACACTTCCTTCGCCGCGGTGGAGGTCCTGCCGGACCTGCCCGAGGACGATGACGTTGAGATCAACGAGGAAGACCTGCGGGTTGATACCTACCGCTCCAGTGGCGCCGGGGGACAGCATGTCAACAAGACTGATTCGGCGGTGCGCATCACCCACGAACCGACCGGGATCGTCGTAACCTGCCAGAATGAACGTTCCCAGCACAAGAACCGCGCGGCGGCGATGAAGATACTGAGAGCGCGCCTGCGCCAGCTGCAGGAGGAGAATCGTCGCGAGGAGATGCAGGAGCTGCGCGGGGAGCAGCAGGAGATTGCCTGGGGCAATCAGATCCGGTCCTACGTCTTCCAGCCCTACACGATGGTCAAGGATCACCGCACCGGTATTGAGAAGGGCAACATCGCCGCCGTGATGGACGGCGACCTGGACGAGTTCATGCGGGAGTACCTCGAGCAGACCGTCCAGGAGGAAAGGAACGTGAGGGCAACTGGAAGCGGATGAGCCCACCGTCGACATCCTCGGCGTGCCGGTGGCCTCCCTGACTCTCCAGGGGGCCGTCGATCATCTCCTCCGGCGCGTCCGGGGAGAGAGACCCTACGTGGTGTTCACCCCGAACCCGGAGATGATTGACCGGAGCCTGAGGGACGGGGAATTCCACC
>JAWOBW010000034.1:0-4335 GCA_046484105.1 Bacillota bacterium | reverse complement strand
CACATCTGGTACTCCTCCTCCTCCTCCGAGCGTCATCGCTCGAACCTCCCGCGGTCTTATCCCCAGATTATGGATGACCGCGACACTTCCCGTCTGGCTGAGGATGTTATATAGTCCGAATATAGGGTTCAGGCTGCAGTGACCGCACAAGCCGGGAGAGAGCCGAACACACCATTGCAGGCGCAGGGGGTTGCTCCTGCGAGTCAGGGGCTGCGGGCCGAATTGGGCGCGGCGCAGCACAGCCAGCAACAGGGACATGCGCATATCGAGGGCGGACAGCTCCGGCGGCTGGAGGATGCCCCGGCACTGACAGGTCATTTGCGGAGATTTTGAGGGGTAGCCTGTGTCCGGAGGTGCTGACCACACGCGACGGTCGCGCTGGAAGACGGCAATGTGTTCTCGACGCAGCAGCAATCGCGGAATTGGGAGGGGTTCATAATGAGGTGCCCGGGCCGCACAACAGTGGTGATCTTTCTTTCGTGGATGATCCTGGCAAGCTCCGGACTGATGGGCGATGCAGGTGCCCTAGCGCTTGATCTGAGGTTGATTGAGGAGGAACAGGTCGGTGAGGGACTGTACATATCACACTACCAGCTGCATCTCGGCGGTGGCGTTCTGCCGGTGAGGAAGCTCACCGCAGACCTGGGCAATCCGTTCGTGCAGGTCAGGCCGATGCATCCCGGCGGGGGGTTCAACAGCAGGCAGACGGTGAGGGCGATGGCGACGGGGCAGAGTGCCGTCGCCGCGGTCAATGCGGACTTCTTCCACATGACGCTGCCGGCGGCGCCCCTGGGATTGCACGTGGAAGAGGGGGAGATGCTGTCCTCGCCCGCGGACAACGCCTGGATGGGCCTGGGGATAGACGCGGACGGGGTCGCCCAGATCCTGAGCTGGCGGTTTCGCGGTGAGGTGATCTGCGGAAGGCAGCGACACCCGCTGCAGGGTCTCAATCAGAGCTTTCAGAGCGGAAACGGCATCTACCTGTACGACCGCAGCTGGGGGACGGAGGTTTCCGAGGTGTTCTTCGACGGGGCGCCCCTGAAGCTCACCGTCAGGGACGGCAAGGTCACCCAGATGGAGAGAAACACCAGGGCAGCCCTAGTGCCGCGAGAGGGCTACATGGTAGTTGCCGACGGCCTGGGGGCCGACTTCCTGCTGCGGAACGTGAGGATCGGAAGCGAGCTGGAGTTCGCCTGCGAGCTGGAACCGGACCTGGACCTGGAGGCGGCTGTGGGTGGACAGGCCCTGCTGGTGGACGGGGGGCGGCCGGTGGATCCGTCGAAGCTGACCTCCCCGGGAAGCACCAGGGCATCGCGAACCGCCGTCGGCCTGACTGGCAGGCGGGTCTTTTTCGTCACCGTGGATGCGACGCCGGTTTCCGCCGGGGCCACCATGGAGGAGCTGTCGGTTCTGATGGCTGACATGGGAGCCCGGCAAGCACTGAACCTGGACGGCGGGGGATCGACCACCATGGTGGCGCGGCGGCTGGGCGAGTTTGATCTGCAGCTGGTGAATGTCCTCCGCCACGGGGTCGAGCGGTCGGTGCCCAATGCCATCGGCATCTTCAACCTGGCTCCCAGGTCGGCCGTGTCCAGGCTCTTCTTGCGAGGTGCAGAGGGACTGCTGGTGGGAACGGAGACGAACTACTCGGTGACTGGTCACGACCGGCACTTCCATCCGGTGAGGATCGACTCCGGCGAGTTGACCTGGAAGGTGTCGGACGGGGCGGTGGCGGAGGTCGCCGACGGCACCCTGAGCGCCAGGGAGCCGGGTGAGATCACCCTGCAGGTCAGCCACGGGGGCGTGAGTGAGGAGAAGAAGGTGCGGGTCTTCGGAGGGGCGGACATCGCGGACTTCTCCGTAACCCCGTCGGAGATCCGGCTGCTGCCGGAGCAGTCTGTGTCGCTGAAGTCAGAGGTGCTGACGGTCACCGGGCAGACGCTGGCCGCGGGCCCCGAGACTGTACGCTGGGAGACCGACCTCGGCTTCGTGCGGGACAACACCTACTACGCGGAGGAAGAGGGATCTGGTACGCTGCGGGCGGAGATCGACGGCGAGGTAAGGGAGATCCCCATACGCATCGGCGGGACGCGCGAGCCCTTCTTCACCTTCCAAGACTGGCAGACGACCGCCTTCCGCACGCACCCGGCCGGCCTGCCCGGCAGCTTCGAGATCCAGGCTGATCCCGCCTTCGTCACTGAGGGGGACGGATCCGGACGCCTGACCTACGACTTCAGCAGCGAGGTGGACGGGGTGATGATCGCCTACGGGCAGCTCGGTTCCGGACAGATTTCCATGGGATCTGACAACCTCGGCATATCCGCCGATGTGTACGGCGACGGCAGCAGCTACTGGCTCAGGGCGGAGATCTTCGACGCCAGCGGAACCCGCCGGTACGTGGATCTAGCCAGGGAGGTGGACTGGACCGGCTGGCGCCGCGTTCAGGGCGACATCGATGCCAGCTGGCCGCAACCCCTCATCCTGAGCAGCATATACCTGGTGCAGGAGCCGCACCAGCGGACGGAGGGCTTCGTCGAGGCGAGCACCATCTACATCGACAACATCGAGATGATCAAGGGACTGACCGAGGAGGATGAGGAGACGGCACTGGGCCCGCTGCTGCTCATGCGGGTCAATTCGGCCGAGTACCAGCTGCGGGGACAGCCAGCGACAATGGACGCCGCCCCCTTCATCGACAGCGGGCGGACCTTCGGGCCGGGGGGCTTCACCGGCGAGGCCCTCGGGGCCGAGGTGGACTGGACCACCGATCCACAGACCGGTCGCACGGACAAGGTGATCGTGGAAACCCCCGGACGCCTCATCATACTCAGCATCGGCGACCGTGCCATGATTGCAGTTGACAAGGCGACGGCGGCGTCCGAGATCATCGAGATGGACGTCGCCCCCAGGATAGTCGAGGGTCGCACCTACCTGCCCTTCCGCGCCATCGCCGAGGAGGGGTTCGGGGCCGAGGTCGGCTTTTCCACCGATCCGGAGACCGGGCGAGTGGAAACCGTGTGGATCGATCGCTGAGGAGTCACAGGCATATATCGCCGCGCCCCCGGATCGGTCGGGGGCGCGGCGGGTTGTGAGACGAGGATAACCGATCCGCATTGCGCCCGGAGGTTGGTGCACCCCCGACCGAAACGAGAGGAGATGGGCCACAGTGAGAGTTGCTCTGGTGGACATGGACGGCACCCTGATAGAGGGACGGGCCTACGAGGTCATGCTCCGTCACCTGTGGGTCAGCCGGTGGCGGCGGGCAAGGCTCATCGTCGCGGTTGCGGCCGGGGCACCGACCCAGCTGCTTCGCAAGACCAGTCCCGGCGCCCGCGTGAGGAATCAGCGCCGCTGGGCGGCGAACCTGGCGTGGCTCTTCGGGGGAGCGGAGGTGTCGGAGGTTCAGCGGCTAATGAGGGGCGCCTTCAGCCACGTCGAGTCGCGCCTGCGGCCCGAGATGGTGGCCGAGGTGAGGCGGAGAAGGAAGGAGGGCTTCCGGGTGGTGGTCGTCTCCACCAGCATCCAGCCGGTGGTGGAGGCGATCTCGGAGGCGGTGGGGGTGGACGCCTGCCTGGGGACTCCCCTCGCCATACGTGACGGCAGGTACAGCGGGCGTCTCGGCGGCAGGCTGTGCAGCGGCGAGGGCAAGATCCAGTATGTACAGGAGCTGGCGCGTCGGTGGGGAGCGGCCGTGCGCTGGGAAGAATCCTACGCCTACAGCGACGGTCATCCCGACCTTCCCATGCTGGAGCACGTGGGCAATCCGGTCACCGTGCATCCCGACTCCCGGCTGGCAGAGATAGCCAGACAGCGGGGGTGGCCCTCGCTCGATCTCCGCGGCGAATGAGCCCAGCGCCGGAAGTGCCAGTATGACAATGATTCGAGACGGATGACACCTCAGAGCCTGAGCAGTACCTGGGTCCGCTGAAACAGCCTCCCGCCGAGATTCAGTAAGGCAATGTCGATCGCCCAGAAGATGAGACCCAGCGCGAAGACCAGCGCCGGGCTGAGATACATGACCCCGGCTGCCTGCGCGATGACCAGGGCGACTATGGGCACCACCACCACGGCGCCCACCTGGTAGGCCTCCTGGAAGCTGCGGGCCCGGGCCGAGACCAGGGCGGTCACTCCCAGCCCGAGGCCGGCCCCCGCCGGGGCCACCCACAGGGCGAGGATGGTCCACATCAGGTTGGGAAACAGCCTGTGCCCCAGGATCTGCCACCCCACCCAGTTGGCCACCACACCGTACAGCAGGGCGCCGCCCCAGGCCACGATGACTGCCGGCACCTGGGCTGTCAGCATCTTGGCCGCGAACAGTTCCCGGTCGGTCAGCGG
>JAWOBW010000143.1:0-11087 GCA_046484105.1 Bacillota bacterium | reverse complement strand
CAGGTCCGTCCCCAGCAATCGGTTCACCTGTTCGGGACGGAACGAGATGATCCGCCGGGGAACCCTCTCGGGGTACGCGTCGACCACGCCCGCAGCCGGGCTCCCCGCCCCCATGTCCGCGATGAGCCGCAGGGCCCTGCGCGTCGGCCCGACGGTTCCCTCGGGATCCCTGCCCTTTTCGAAACGAAGAGAGGCCTCGGTGCGCAGTCCCAGCCGCCGGCTGGTGCGCAGAATGCTGCGCGGCTCGAAGTAGGCCGACTCCAGCAGAACACTGCGCGTACTCTCCGTGATCTCCGAATTCCGTCCTCCCATCACCCCGGCAATGCCGATGGCCCGGATCCTGTCAGCGATGACCAGATCATCTCCGTTGAGGACTCGTTCGTCCCCGTCCAGGGTTATGATCCTCTCGCCCGGGCGGGCACGGCGGACGATGACTTCCCCGCCCTGCACCAGGTCGAGATCGAAGGCATGCAGGGGCTGTCCATACTCCAGCATAACATGGTTGGTGACGTCCACAATGTTGTTGATGGGTCTGATCCCCGCGGCGATCAGGTCGCGCTGTATGGACCAGGGAGAGGGAGCAACCTCCACTCGGGTGGCGAGGGTGGCCGTGTATCGGGGACAAAGATCGGTATCCACCACCCGGATCGACACCAGGTCACCGATTTCGGGCGCATCGTCAGCAACAGACACGTCCTCGGGAGGAGACGTCACCGGGCATTGAAGGGCAGCGGCAATCTCGCGCACCACCCCCAGGACACTCTGGCAGTGAACCCCGTAGTTGGGCGTCAGGTCGAGATCGAAGACTGAGTCGTCCAGTCCCAGGGCAGTTCGGGCGGGGGATCCGGGAGTGGCCTCACCGACCTCGAGTAAGTAGTCCGGACTGCCCAGTTCAAGACCCAACTCCCGGGCTGAGCAGAGCATCCCCTCGGACCGCACTCCCCGCAGGGAACGGGTCTCTATGACCTCACCATCCGGCAGCCTGGTACCGGGAAGGGCCAGGGGCGAGTGGATGCCCGGACGGGTGTTGGGAGCGCCGCTGACCACCCGCAACCGCCCGGCGCCTCCCGCGTCGACCAGACATGCCATCAACTCATCTTCAATTCTCTCCACTTCCAGTATCCTGGCCATCACCACACCGTCGAGGTCGTGCTCCAAAACAGGTGTCACTTGTTCCACGTTCAATCCCAGAAAGGTGAGCCTCTCCGCCAGGCATTCGGGAGACTCCTCTATCTGGGCGTAGCGTTTCAACCACTGATAGGATACCCACACCTTCCATCACCCCCTAGAGCTGTTGAAGAAACCGCACATCGTTTTCGTAGAAATACCGGATGTCTCCTATGCCGAACTTGAGCATGGCCAGTCGTTCTATTCCCATGCCGAAGGCAAATCCCGAAACCTCATCCGGATCGTACCCACCGTTCTCCAGAACCCGGGGGTGAACCATTCCCGCGCCGAGAACCTCGAGAAAACCGCTGCCCCCGCAGGTGACGCAGCCCTTTCCGTGACAGGAGGTGCAGCTGACGTCCACCTCGGCGGATGGCTCAGTGAAGGGGAAGTAGCTGGGACGGAAGCGCACCTCCACCTTCTCGCCGAAGAGCCTGTGGGCAAAATCCATTAAGGTCCCCCGCAGATGACCGAAGGTCACGTGGCGATCGACCAGCAGGGCCTCGCATTGGTGAAACACCGGCGAATGGCTGACGTCGTCATCCCCTCGCCGGTACACGCGACCGGGACCGACGATCCTCACCGGGAGTTGCGGCGCGACGCTCTGCATGTAGCGAAGCTGAATCGGCGATGTCTGGGTGCGCAGGACCAGCTCATCGGTCACGTAGAAGGAATCCTGCATGTCTCGCGCGGGGTGGTCAGCCGGCACATTCAGTCCGGTGAAGTTGTGCCACTCGTCCTCCACCTCCGGACCCCTCGCCACCGCGTAGCCCATGCCCACGAAGACCTCCAGTACCTCGTCGAGGGTCTGCAGCAGGGGATGATGGCGTCCCGTCGGCACGGCGCGCCCGGGTGCGGTGATATCGATGCCCTCGCTGAGGATCTGGCGCCGGCCAGCCCGGTCCTCCACTCTCTGGCGCGCCTGCTCCAACTGCCGCTCGATCGCATCTCTCACCCGGTTGCCCAGGCGGCCGACCTCCGCCCGCTGCTTCCGCGGAAGATCCCCTATGCTGCGCAGAATCGCGGTCACCGAACCCTCTCTGCCCAGGAAATCGACCCGCACTCTCTCCACGTCATCACCATCTGCTGCGGCCTGCAGTCGGGCTTCAGCCTCAGCTTCCAGCTTCTTCAGTCGCTCAAACACACTCACTCTATATCCCCCCTCATGAAACAAAAAACCCTCGCCCCAGGGGCGAGAGCTAAACTCACGCGGTACCACCCTGCTTTGTCACCCGTAGGTGACCTTCACAACAAAGGCTCAATGCCACACATCGCGGTAACGGTGCGAGACCGGCTCCGCCTAGTTCCGTGCGGTTTCAGCGGGCGACTCCCGGGTGAAACTTCCCTCTCCGGCCCGGGGAGAAATCGCAGCCCCCGGTTCTCCTCTCTGGTCCGGACCCGCGGAAAGGTACTCCTCCCGCTCATCATCTTTGCCCTTTATTGGATGATTAACTCCCACACAGCAACCGGTAGACCACGTAGGCCTCTATTGAACCGGTCAGCTCAAACACATACCAGAAGAACTCGGGAGTAATAATGGTGGTCACTCCCCTTCCGCTGTTACGCGAATTATATCACGACAACGAGGACAGGGTCAATTTTCTCCCCGCGTCCCGCCGTCGCGTCCGGCTTCCGATTCCCGGGAACCTAATCTCCCGAATGACGTCATACCATGTGACCGAGTCGTACTCAGTGAGGAGAGATGACGATGAAGAGGCGCGGTGTGATCCTGTATGATGTATATTTTCCCATCTGGGTTCAGCTGTTGGTCCCCCGCATCCTGGCATCCGTGTTGATTGTCAACTACATGGTCAACGCCCTTGTCGTCACGGCCGCATTGCGGGCAATGTCCGTCACTCACACCCTCCGCGGCCTCCTCCGCTACACCGGGTGGGCGACACTATTCGGAATCATGGCAGATTTTGCCGGTCTCTTCCTGTACGACCTGCTGCTTCGAGGAGGGCATCCCATCGCCTCGGCAGTCAATCCACTCCTGTTCAGCATCATCGCAATTGCCGCTCCCATTATCTTTGCGGCCAACCTGATTCTGGCGCAGCGCCTGCTGGGCCTTTCTCCCGGCAGAGGAGTCGTCCTGGGCGCGATCATGGCCATCCTGACCTCACCCTGGCTGGTCCTGCTGGACAGGACCCACCTGATGTGAATCGACGGCTCCACCAGCTCTTCCTGCGTACTCCCTCCACTGGAGGTAGGTTTTGCCCTCATTTCGCCGAATAGTATCAGGGGAGACAGATTCGGAATCGAACCTGATAGGAGGCCTTTCACGTGCACAGAACCTATGTGGTGGGAGCTGCCCGCACCCCGGTGGGCTCCTTCTCCAAGTCTTTCAGGGACTGCAGCGCATTGGATCTCGGGGTGGCCGCGGTAGTGGAGGCCATGGAACGCGCCGGAGTAGACAAAACTGGTGTAGATGAAGTGATCATGGGCAACGTACTGTCATCCGGACTGGGGCAGAACCCCGCCCGCCAGATTGCTGTCGGCGCCGGCATAGGGACAGAGGTACCATCCTTTACCGTCAACAAGGTGTGCGGCTCCGGGCTGAAGGCAGTTGCTCTGGGCGCCCAGTCCATCATGCTCGGCGGGGCGAATATCATCTGTGCCGGTGGCACAGAGAACATGAGCCGGGCCCCATACCTGCTCGACACCGCTCGGTGGGGCAGCCAGATGGGGCATGTGAAGATGAAGGATGCCATGCTGCTGGACGGCCTGTGGTGTTCTCTCGAGGACACGCACATGGGATTGACGGCGGAGAACATCGCCTCGACCTACGAGATATCCCGGCAGCAGCAGGACGAATACGCCCTCAACAGCCATCAGAGGGCTGTGCGAGCCATTGACGACGGTGTCTTCGCCGAGGAAATAGTCCCGGTGGTGGTGCCAGGCAGAGATGCCCGGGTGGTCGACACCGACGAACACCCGCGCCGGGACACCAGTCTGGAGAAGCTCGCGCAATTGCCACCCGTGTTCAAAAGGGACGGAACCGTGACAGCAGGAAATGCCTCGGGAATCAACGACGGTGCCGCGGCTGTCGTACTCGCCTCGGAACAGGCAGTGAGGGAAATGGATCTGAAACCCACGGCAGAAATCGTCCGGTTTGCCTCGGTCGGGGTTGAGCCGGGGCTGATGGGCACCGCCCCCATCACCGCAATCAGCAACCTGCTGCGCCAGGCGGGCCTCGAATCAGATGCCATAGACGTATTCGAGATCAACGAGGCCTTTGCCGTCCAGACGATCTGTGTCCTCCGCGAACTGGGCCTCAACGCGGATAGGGTGAACGTCAACGGCGGCGGCATCGCCCTCGGTCATCCGATCGGTGCGACCGGGGCCCGCATCCTGGTGACTCTGCTCTACCAGATGCAGAGGCAGAAATCACATCTGGGAGTGGCATCCCTGTGCATCGGCGGCGGACAGGGGATCGCCATGCTGGTCAGGCGGGAATGACCGTCAGGCATCCACAAATCAGGACCAAGGCGCTGACCCCGAGCATGGCCCCGGAGGTCGTGTCTACGCCGCCGGTCGCTGAACACAGGCGAAGGCCACAGCTGGGGCCGCGGCGAATCCTGATCATGCATGCGTGTGACGCGTCATCACATGCATGCGGCGCGGCAGGGTCCCTCCTGCAAGAGGCTGCTCGTGCCCTGACAACAGCTGGCGTGAGCTCCCGGGCCCGGGGCGAGGGATCGTCACCGGAGAGAGAGGCGAAATGGCCGAGCCCAAGAGGGCTTCCCGGCGGAGCCCTCTCAGGCTGGGAGGATTGTCTTCATTCACCGAAACGGATACCCCTCTAGGGTCTAGGGACTCCATCTTCCCCCTCTCACCAGAAGCAGCTAGATGATGAAGATGGCTGCGAAGACGTACCCGACCCTCCCCTCACTATCCACGTACACGTGAACATTCTCACCGACAAGATCCTCCAGATCGACGTAGCCCGGGGTGAAGGAAACGAGATCATAGGCAAATACGCTGTTGCTGAGGACCAGCGTAGTCGTATCCGTTCCGTCGTCTGTCTGGATGTAGGTACTGGTGACAGTGACGAGTTCCTCATCGGATATCGCCTGCGTGGCGGACGCGGGATGAGTCAGGGTGGTGAAGTCGGACCCGTCGTGAACGACGTACTTCACCTCGTCAATATCGCCCGCATCGAGAGTCCAGACGGTGCCGTCGTAGGCGCACTCCATCTCCGTTCCATCAGACAACTCGAAGGTGGCGATACCGTCGCCTTCAGCGTCCACCTCGTAATTGACCAGCATACCAAAGAACTCCGAGGCCTCGGTCGAGGCGGGCATCTCGAGTATCAGTCTCGCCGTGTCGCTGCTATCCAGCAGTACAGCGCAGGAATCACCCGCAGTGAAGTCGGTCGCGGTCAGGGGATCATGGTAGTAGTACTGGACCCCTTCTATGCGGACGAACCCCCCAGCGGAATCGGTCCCCATGCCCGTGACCTCTCCCTCGGCGATGTTGTCAGTGATCACAGACACCCAGATGGCGCGCTTCCCATCGCCCTTTTCGTCACCGTAGGTGCGCGCTGTTGCTATTGCCCGGTCTGTCTCCCAATACTCCATGAAGGCGTCAAGGGCATCCTCCAGTCCCGCGAGCGTCACTGCCTCGCCGTCGAGCAGGACGATCGTTCCGCTGTCGACATCGAGTGTGTCGCCGTCCACCGTGATCTCGCCGAAGTCCTCCTCGTCCTCGACGACCTGGACCTCGGTGAGGAACACATCTGAGTACGTGTCGAGTACGGCCTCGATTTCGGTCACCTCATCATCACTGTTGAGGGTGATGGTGATCTCCTCGCCCTTGAGCCCGTTGAAGACGCCTGTTAAGGTGGTCCAGGCGATCACCTCGTCGTTGATGGTCAACTGTACGTCAGGATCATCGCCATCCATATGTAGGGAGTAGTTGGTCTCCGCCACAGTGATCCTCTGCGAGGCGGAGAGATAGTTGGTCCATTCGCCGGTGACGGTCTCCGGCACCTCCTCGAGCCAGTCGTCGTAATCCTCATCGAAATTCTGGCTCATCAGGGGAAGACCCGGTCCACCATCCGCAGCGTCGCGCTTCATGAAGGTGTCAGCCACCATGGCCTGCAGTGTGGCAAAGACCATCTCGCCGCGCATTATGGGTAGACCGACTGCCGTGGCCTCGACCTCGTCGAACAGACCCATCTCCTCGGCGGCAATCATTGCGCTGCCAGGCCAGGAGCCTACCGCCAGATCCTCGTTATCCGTGACGCGGGCCAGCAGGATGGCAATCTGCTCGAAGGTCAGGTTCTCGTTGGGGCCCACCGTTCCGTCCGGATGCCCCACGAACCAGCCCCGGGCCTCGGCCAACACCATGTATCCCTGAGCCCAGTCGGGAATCTCGTCGTCGTCACTCCAGCTGGTGCTGGAATGCGACAGGCCACCTGCCAGGCTCTCCTGCCCGGTCATGCGGGCCAGGACCGCTGCCATTTGAGCCCGTGTGAGGGGCTCCTCGGGCAACAGGTTGCCCTGGGCGTCACCCACGAAGATCTCCATCCGGCCGAGCCAGTAGGCGGCCTCAGCGTAGAACTCCGTCTCCCAGTCATCAACATCGGCAAAGAATTCACCCGGATCACCGGCCCGAACTGGACTGGCCATGCTCAGGGCAAACACCACTGCCAGAATCAATACCAGGTATTTCCGTTTCATTTTGTGCTCCCTTCTCTTCATGAGGGTGTGTGGTAGATGATTTCCCGTGGGGCGGTGCAGTACCGCCCGCCCCAGCCGATGTGACACATCCGGCCGCCTCCTTTTGCAATGGTCAACAGACAGCACGCGACCTGAATCCTCAATTGCAGCGCCGCTACTGCAGGCCCCGCGTTGAATCCGAATTGCCCGGACTGACGTCAGTAATGGATGCGCCGGCTATGGTGGAATGACTACTCCGCCTGAGCTGAGCAGGAAGTCTTGTTGCTGCGCCGAGCTCAACCCTGATGAACTACCCGGTGCCCGCCGACGCCTGACCGCCACCCGTGCAGACACGAGCGTGCGGGGCTGACATCTGCCCGCTCGTCTCCCACGCGAGACTCACCTGCGTGACGGCTCCATCAGTCCCATTCGACGAATCACTGTCAAACCCTGCCGGGCACATGTGCAATTGTGCAGGAGCATCGGCCGGCCCGTCGAAGCCGCTCTCAGCCAGACCGGCTGCCGCCCGGCTTACCACCTGGAAAACACGACATGCGAACGGGCTCATGACGTTGTCACCGGCGCGCAGGGGCAGTCCCAGAGAGGGAATTACCTGACTCCAGAAGACACCTTCCCCACAGGCAACTGGCCAGAATGACGCCCGCCGCTCCCACCAGCCCCACGGCCCAGAAGCCCCAGGCCAGGCTGAATACCTCACTGACGTAACCGACGAAGACCGGCCCCACAAACATCCCCACGCCGTATATGGCCTGGAAGAAGCCCATGGTCGTGGCCCTCTTGTGCTCCGGTACCGTCTTGATGCTCAACCCCATCAGCAGGGGAAAGATCACCCCGCCTGCGAACCCGCCCAGGACCTGCGTCACGTACAGCAGAGGCAGAGTCCTCACCAGAGGGATCACCGCACAGGACGAGGCGAGCACTGCAAACGCCCATGTGATGGTCCTTCTGTCGCCGAAGTGCCTGCTGAATACTGCGCCGCTGAGAGCAGCGGCGGGGATCCGCGGCAGGGTGGAGAGGGTGGTCAGCAGCCCCAGCTCGAAATCCCCGGCGCCGATGTTCTCGGCAGCCACGGGAGTGAAGCCATAGACGGTGGCAAAAGTAATCAGCTGCAGAAGAACAGCCAGGGATGACACGAGCAGCAGCCCCGCGTCTTTGCCAACTGCGGCAAACTCCGACAGACGGAGCGGATTCCGTTCCATTCTCTTCTCGCGCACGCCAGCACAAAGCAGCAACCCGATGACGCCGCCTGCCATCGCCACCGTGAACGGGGCCGCTCGCCCGAAATGGTGGGCCGCAGCTCCCCCCGCCATCATTGCGGTCATCTGCCCCACAGCATTGAAGGCGCTGATGTATCCGATGGCTCTCGGTGCATCCTGAGGAGGAAAGTAGCTGGAGAAGAGAACGGCGTATGCAACCCACGTCGCGGCCGCCGCTCCCGTGAGGGCGCGAAACGCCAGCAGTGAGCCCGGACTTGGGAAGAGTCTCATTCCCAGGGCACTGACCACTGCAAGGACCAGGCCGGCCACGACGAACGGCTTCCTCCGGTTGATGGTGTCAGATAGGATGCCCAGGGGAATCCTCAGCAGCATCTGCGTGAAACCGTATGAACCCAGAATCAACCCCACCATCCCGTGGGATGCCCCCAATGAATGGGCGTAGCCGGGAAGCGTGGGCACGAACGCATAGAGGGAAAACCAGTACAGACTGGTAACCAGGCAGAATAAAAAGGTACGCCAGTGCAGCCGGTTCATGGTCAGCTCCAGTCACATCCTCAGTGTTTACTGTAGGGCATTGAGCCGGTAGTTGAAACCCCCGACCCCGCCCTCGCAGGTCGGGATTGCCGCCGACGAGACGTATTCGCTGTTGACGCCCGGTCACGACCGCTCTTCGGGCGGGTCGCGCCTCAGCACGGAGAAATGGGTTGTGAAATGCCCGTCGGCCCGGTCCTAGTAGAAACGGGCAGACGATGGAGTTCCCGGAGAACCCCACAGACTCGAACATCCCCTGGAAAGACCACAAGTGTCAGCTGGATGGACAGAGAGGTCAGCCGCGGGAGGAATCGAGGTGAGATCGCGTCGGCCAGTTGCACCGGCGGCCCCGGCAGCTGACGAAAACCCCACTGCCCGGGAACCCCTCAAACTGAGACATCCGCCACCTGGACCGGCGCGGGATCGCAGATTGCTCTTCATCTCCTGTGCGAGATGCACGTCTTCGCATCATGATCTCAGCGGGCTGACGTGGTGCAGGATTATGGCCGCCGCGGCCGCCACGTTGAGGGATTCCACCTCCGGAGTCATGGGAATGGTCACCGTGACATCGGCTCTGGATGCCATCTCATCTGACAGGCCGCCCGCCTCCTCCCCCACCAGAAGCAGCATCCTGGTTGTGGGGTCCAGGTCGCGCAACGGCACTCCCCCGCGGGCGGCAGCCGCCACCACCAGGTAACCTCCCGTTGTGAGGCGGGACAACATCGACTCAGGCTGAACACCCTCCGCTCCCGGGAGAAAGAAGGAGGAGCCCGCCGCTGCCCTGACCGAACGCGGGTTGAAGGCCTCAACGGTATCCGGCGAGGAGAAGTATCCTGCCGCGCCCAGGCCGTGGGCCGTCCTTATGATCGTGCCCAGATTGCCCGGATCTGACAGCCGGTCAAACCAGAGAAGCAGCGCCCTCCGCCCCCGTCGCGCCAGGTCTTCCGCTGCGGCGAGTACACCGGCTGCCGTCCACGCCGGTCGCCATGCCACACCGACGACGCCCTGGGAGGTCGCTACCGTGGCCAGACTCTTCATTATCTCTTCGCTGACGGAGAATATCTCCGCCCCCAGTCCAGCCGCTCGCGTGAGCAGGTCGCTGTACCGCGCTTCTGCCAGGAATTCCCGCGAACAGAAGAGGGCATCAAGCTTGAGCTCCGCTGCGAGAGCGGATCTCAGAGTCCTGACACCCTCCACCAAGACCTGTCCCTCGTTCTTTCTGTGCTTCTTTCTGGCCAGCTTTCTGACCCGTTTGATCCGCTCGTTGTGCACACTGGTGATCGCACCGGAAACCGGAAGAGAGTCCGGATGGCCCGATTCAGTCATCGAGATTCGCCTGCGCCTCCCTCACCAGTGACTGAAAGGCGCCATCATCGTTCACCGCCATGTCGGCCAGCATCTTCCTGTTCACCTCAACACCCGCGTTCTTCAATCCATAGATGAACTTGCTGTACGACAGGCCGTGCTGGCGTGCAGCGGCGTTGATTCTCGTGATCCACAGGCGGCGGAAGTCCCGCTTCCTCTGCTTGCGATCCCGGTAGGAATACCACAGCGCCTTCAACACTCGTTCATTCGCGGCATGAAAGGTCCTGCTGCCGGCACCTCGGTATCCCCTGGCCAGGCGCATGATCTTCTTGTGCCGTCTTCGCTTGCTCACCCCACGCTTTACTCGTGGCATCGCACTCTACCTCCTGCTGTCAGGGTCTCAACCCAGGATCTTCTTCAGACGCTTATGGTCATTCGGGGACACCAGGGTGGTGCGCCTCAGACGGCGGCGTCTCGCACTTGTCTTCTTGCTCCGGAGATGGTCGTTGCCCGACTGCGCCCTCTTGTACTGTCCCCGGGCCGTCTTCTTGAATCTCTTCGCAGCAGCCTTGCGCGTTCTCATCTTTGGCATATTCTCAACCTTCCCGGTTACGCTTGGGAGAAAGGACCATGACCATATTATGACCTTCAAGAATCGGCATTCTCTCGATATCCGCCAGATCTTCCAGTTCTTCGCGCATTCGTTTAAGTAATTCTCGCCCCAGATTGGAGTGAACAATCTCTCGTCCCCGGAACATGATGGTGGCCTTGACCTTGTTGCCGTCCTCGAGGAACCTCTTTGCGTTTCGCGTCTTCACCATGAAGTCGTGATCCTCAATATTGGGACGCATTTTGACTTCCTTGACCTGGACCGTCTTCTGGCGCTTCCGCGCCTCCCGCCTGCTCTTTGCCTGCTCGTACTTATACTTGCCGTAGTCCATGATCCTGCACACGGGCGGGTCAGCGGAGGCAGCAACCTCGACCAGATCCAGGCTCTGCTCATACGCGGCGTCAATCGCCTGAGACAGAGGAACGATGCCCAACTGGTTTCCATCTTTGTCAATGAGACGGACTCTCTTGGCGCGAACCTGCTCATTCACGCGAAGCTCGTAATTTATCTCCATTCACCCCCTAGAAAGGATAAGGCGGATGAACAAAGCTCATCCGCCGACTTACCCACTCC
>JAWOBW010000221.1:0-2611 GCA_046484105.1 Bacillota bacterium | reverse complement strand
TGCCAGTACTCCTCGCGGGCGATGAAGACGGGCACACAGTTCACGAAGCCACATCCGGCATCCAGTATCTGCTCAACGTACCACTTGGTGGCCATCTCGCTGCCCACCGGGAGGAAGCTCACCACCAGAGCCGACTCGTCCCCGCGGTGCTGCCGGTGCCCGGAAGACTGGTCCTGTCCGGGGGGGGTCGGCTCAGCTGTCGACTCGCGACATCACTGCAGACGGCGGCGCTGAGACGCAGCCTGACGCGGGGCAGGCCGTCCTTGCTTGTTAGCCATGCCTTCATCGATTATAATAAGGTGGACTTGCCCCTGAGAGTGCGTTCCTGGCGTCCAGGCGACCGCATTCGCCCCCTGGGGTTTCACGGGCGCAAGAAGGTGCAGGATCTTTTTGTTGATGAGAAGATACCTCGTCTCAGACGAGATAATATACCCTTAATCATATCCGGTAATAAGGTTGTGTGGGTTGCAGGTCTGAGAATTGACGACAAATACCGGGTTGATGAACAGACCCGGCAGATCTTACATCTGTGGATTGACCACAGTGATCCGGCCGAGATTCCGGTGACGAGTGATGTCGGCCATGTTTCGTTTGCAGAGGGGGACGAGAATGAGATGGACCCGGATTTTCCATAGCGTGGCATTCTACCTGGTACTCCTGTTCCTGGTGCTCACCGTGGTCCAGTATATAGCCGGACAGAGCGAGGCTCCGGCGGAGTATTCCTACTCCCAATTCCTGGGCGTGGTGGAGTCTGATAGGGTGGCGGGGGTCGACATATTTTACCAGACCGGCGGCACCGGACGCGCCGAGGGATCTCTCAAGGACGGCAGCGAGTTTGTGACCACTGTGCCGACAAATGACCCCCTGTTGCTGGAGCTGCTCAGAAAACACGAGGTCAATCACCAGATCCACGAACCCGAGAGTGCATCGTGGTGGATGGCGTTGCTGACCAGTTTTCTGCCGGTTCTCCTGGTGATAGGTGCCTTCTTTTTCATCATGCAGCAGAGCCAGGGCGGAGGAAACCGCGTGATGCAGTTTGGGCGCAGCCGGGCACAGGTTCATTCCCCCGAGCACGCCCCCAACGTCACCTTTGATGATGTGGCGGGGATTGACGAGGTGCAGGCCGAGCTGGAGGAGGTCACGGATTTCCTGAAGAGTCCCCGCAAGTACATCAAGATCGGTGCCCGCATACCCAAGGGTGTGCTGCTGGTCGGTCCTCCCGGCACGGGCAAGACCCTGGTGGCAAGGGCCGTGGCAGGGGAGGCAGGTGTGCCCTTCTTCAGCATCAGCGGTTCGGACTTCGTGGAGATGTTCGTGGGTGTGGGCGCCTCCCGCGTGCGGGATCTCTTTGAGCAGGCGAAGAAGTCCGCTCCGGCCATCGTCTTCATCGACGAGATCGACGCAGTCGGCCGGCAGCGTGGGGCCGGTTACGGCGGTGGTCACGACGAGAGGGAACAGACACTGAACCAGCTGTTGGTAGAAATGGACGGGTTCGGAGTCAACGAGGGCGTCATCATCATGGCCGCGACCAACCGACCCGATGTTCTGGATCCCGCCCTCCTGCGCCCGGGACGTTTTGACCGCCTGCTGACCATACACCGCCCCGACCTGGAGGGGCGAAGACACATATTCGGAATTCATCTGCGGGGCAAACCCCTGTCCGACGACGTCGACTCGGAGATTCTTGCCCGGAGGACACCCGGCTTCACCGGGGCCGACATCGAGAACGTGGTCAACGAGGCGGCCCTTCTCGCGGCCCGAAAGAACAAGGCAGAAGTGGATATGCATGACTTTGAAGAGGCCATCGACCGGATCATGGCCGGGGGACCCGAGAAGAGAAGCCAGGTCATAAGTGAGAAGGAGAAGAGGATTGTTGCTTATCACGAGGCGGGCCATGCACTGGCCGCGGATCTTCTTCCCAACACAGATCCAATTCACAAGATATCCATCATACCGAGGGGTGGGGCCCTCGGTTACGTCCTCCAGATGCCCCTGGAGGATCGCTACCTCGTCACCAAGGGAGAGATACTGGACCGCGTCACCATGGCCCTGGCGGGCCGCGCCGCTGAGGTGCTGATATTTGACGAGATCAGCACCGGCGCACAGGACGATCTGGAGAAGTCCACCACCCTGGTTCGCAAGATGATAACCGAGTACGGGATGTCTGAGGAACTCGGGCCCCTCACCTACGGGGACAAAATGGATAATCCGTTTCTCGGGCGTGACATCACCCGGGGTCGCAACTACAGTGAGGAGGTAGCCTCGGCCATCGACCGGGAGATCAAGAAGACGGTTGCATCTGCCTATGAGCGGGCCCGCAATCTCCTGATCGAACACCGTGACTCCTTCGAGAAACTGGCCACCAGTCTATTGGAGAGGGAGACCCTGGAGGGCGACGAGGTGAGAAGCATCATCAGGGCGGTTGAGGGCAACGATGGGAAGCCCCAGGTGGAAGAGGAGGCGGTGGTCGACGACGAGGACGCTGCCGATGCTGGAAGCCGGGCGGGCAGAGCCGTATCCAGCTGGAGGGTAATCAACGAGGGCTGCTTTCACATGTTCCGCGGGGTGGGTGATCTGGATCCTCGCTGGTGTGAGATCTGAACCGGGTGGC
>JAWOBW010000198.1:0-8676 GCA_046484105.1 Bacillota bacterium | reverse complement strand
TCGCTGATTTACCCCGGCGAGCAGCTGTGTGTGCCGGTGGCGGTCGATCCGCCCGCCCCACCGAGGTGTCCCGGGGGCATCCTCTACGCCGTGCGCAGGGGTGAGACCCTCACCTCCATCGCCAGGAAATTCGGCGTCACCGTGACCGCCCTCCGGCGCGCCAATCCGGGCATCGACCCCGACCGGCTGGCGATAGGCCAGGTCATCTGCATCCCCGGTGTGGCTGATGAACTCTGCCCCGACGGCCAGCTGTACACCGTCAGGCCGACTGACTCGATGTTCTCCATCGCCCGGCGCTTCGGTATTACCCTGTCGAGGATGATCGCAGCCAACCCATGGATCCCTGACCCGTCGCTGATTTACCCCGGCGAGCAGCTGTGTGTGCCGGTGGCGGTCGATCCGCCCGCCCCACCGAGGTGTCCCGGGGGCATCCTCTACGCCGTGCGCAGGGGTGAGACCCTCACCTCCATCGCCAGGAAATTCGGCGTCACCGTGACCGCCCTCCGGCGCGCCAATCCCGGCATCGACCCCGACCGGCTGGCGATAGGCCAGGTCCTTTGCATCCCCGGCGTGGCCGACGAGCTGTGCCCGGGCCGCAGGCTGTACACCGTCAGAAGATCGGACAGCATGTTCTCCATCGCTCGCGCGCAGGGCGTGTCGCTGAATGCATTGATCCGGGCCAACCCGCAGATTCCCGATCCGGATCTCATCTACCCCGGCGAACAGCTCTGCATACCACGGCGCTGAGAGGACCGTGGGGAAGGCAGAAGACGAAGGTTGAGGTGAATGTACAGCCCCCGCCCGGGAGACGGCCGCCCCGCTACCTCACCAGGTGACCCTCGTCTCCCGGGCGCATAGTGCGGACCAAAATGCAACCCAATTCCCCGGTCCCGCCTGCGGGCCGCCAACCGCACCACTCGCCCACAGCAGGATCACCCGGGGTTCCATTGGCGCTTGTCCGTTATCCGGCAGGAACTGCCCCTCATTGCGCCAATACCGTACAGTGAGTTGACCTGGAGGTGAGGGGACGCAATGAAGTCAGCAGACCTGATTCTTCACAACGGGCGCGTGTTGACCATGGATGCTGCCGAGACGGCCGGGGCAGTGGCGATAGACGGTGAGCGAATCATATGTGTGGGTGAGGACGATGAGGTCCTCCGACTGGCGACAGGGGAAACGGAAGTGGTGAACCTGAGGGGTCTGGCGGTGCTTCCGGGATTCATCGACACCCACGTGCATTTCGTCTCCACGGGAATGCGCCTGCATCACATGGTGGACCTGACCGGACTGCATTCACTGCCGGATCTTCTTCAGTTGATCGGCGGGGAGGCAGGCGAGAAGGAACCCGGGGAATGGATTCTCGGCTGGGGCTTCGACCACTTCGCCCTCGAGGAAAGACGCTACCCGACCATCGAGGAGCTCGACCGGGCAGCGCCGCACAACCCGGTCTTTCTGCGGCGCAGAGATGGTCATTCGTCGATTCTCAACTCCGCCGGCCTCGACACCCTGAATCTGTCCCCCGAGACCGGCGGCTTCAACGTCGACGCCCGTGGACGGCCGACCGGAGTGTTGCAGGCCACGGCAAACTCGACTGCCAACGGTAAGATGCAGAAGATGATGGAGGCACCCGAGATGGGGCGGCAGGCATGTGCGGCCGCGGCCCGCGAGGCCGCCTCGGTGGGGATCACCACCCTGCACGCACTGACGGGCGGGAATCCGGACGGGCCCGAGGGGCGGGCCATGGAACTGGCGGAGAAAAGCCTCCCCGTACGCCTGGTGAAGTACTTCCAGACCACTGACGTGGCGGCCGTGTTGGAGGCGGGCCTGCCCCGGATCGGCGGCTGCATTCTCATCGACGGTTCCATCGGTTCGCAGACGGCGGCCCTCATGGAACCGTACAGCGACGATCCCGGCACCCGCGGGGTGCTGTACTTCGAACAGGGGGAGCTGGACGAATTCATCCGCACTGCTCACACGGCCGGACTGCAGGTTGCCGTGCATGCGATCGGCGACCGGGCCATAGAGCAGGCGCTCTCCGCCTACGAGGCTGTTCTCAATGACCCGGCCGTGCCGCCGCGAGACCACCGGCACAGGATTGAACACTTCCTCATTCCCACCGCCGACCAGATGCGGCGGGCCCGTGCCCTGGGGATAACCCCGGCCATGCAGCCCGCCTTCGAGCATTTCTGGGGCGGAGCCCAGGGCCTGTATGCACAGCGCCTGGGTGACAGGGTGGCCCGGACGAACCCCCTGCGGGCGCTGTTCGACCTGGGGATAAACGTGGGAGGTGGTTCAGACAGCCTGGTCACACCCATGAATCCCCTGCTGGGAATACACAGTGCGGTCAACCACCCCAATCCCGAGCACCGTCTCTCGCCGGAGGAGGCCGTCCGCCTCTTCACGGTCAATGCTGCCTACCAGGCGTTTGAGGAGGCCGACAAGGGGTCAATCTGTCGCGGCAGACTGGCGGACCTGGTGCTGCTGAGCGCCGATCCCACCTCTGCGCCTCCGGTGCAGATCCGTGACATTGAGGTGGTGGCGACGATCAACGGCGGCAGATTCGTATACGGTGGGGACTCAGTAAGCGGCTGATCAACGGGCGGGGGACGGGACAGGGGGCACGTCTCCCGCATCACTCACCGCTGACACTGGGGACATATGTACGAGGCAGTGCTGCCAACGCGGATCTTCTCGATCACGGTGCCGCACCCGGGACATTCCTCGCCCTCGCGGTACCCGACCAGGAATCCCTCCAGCCGCCCCCGCCTCCCGCACAGGTCCTTCTCGTGGGCGATTCCCCCCAACCGGAGCGCCTCCTCCAGGTTCTCTCGTATGACCCGGTACAGCTGGCGGCGCCTGTCCTCCGGTATGGAGGGTATCTGCCGCTCCGGGTGCAGGCCTGCCCGGTACAGGATGTCCTGGATGTAGACGTTGCCGATGCCAGCCAGGTTGCGCTGGTTAAGCAGGAAGGACTTGATTCGCCCCCTTCTTCCTTGGAGGAGTTCGAGAAAGCAATCCTCAGTGAGATCGCGATCCAGGGCGTCGGGACCCAGGACGGCGGTCTGGGAATGCTGTGCCACATCGTCTGGCGCCACCAGGTGAACGTGACCGAACCACCAGAAGCGGAAGCTCAGAGAGGGTCTGCCCAGGTGCAGCTGAACCTGGAAGTCGTCGGATGACGAACCGCTCTCGTGATAGCGCAGGTCGGCCCCCATCCCCAGGTTCACAAGCAGCCGCTTCCCCGAGGCCAGCCGGACCAGGATCCACTTGCCGTGGGCATCTGCCCCCTCAATCACCTCTCCCGCTGTCGTCCTTACAAATTCCTCTACTGGCAGATTCAGGCATTTCTCCTGGCGCACCTCGGCCCCCGATATCGACTCTCCGGTCAATTCAGCATCCATCTGGCCGGCCAGGTTGTGTATCTCCGGCAATTCCGGCACGGCAACCACCTCTCCCATCCGCCCCCGGAGCGGGTGTGTGGAGCCCACATCGCGATCCGGCAGGCCCGTGCGGTACTTCCTCATTGACAGTCGTCGTCCCGATCGAACACCATGACGCCGTCGATGAACACCTTCTGGCATCTGGTGTAGGTGTGGAAGGGATGACCATCGAACAGAGCGAGGTCCGCGTCCTTGCCGGCCTCGATGCTCCCCATCCGATCATCCACCCCGAGCAGCTGGGCCGGGTGCAGCGTCACCGCCCTGAATGCCTCCTCCTCCGGCATTCCCTCCCGCACGGCCAGGCCGGCGTGAAGGGCGAGCCACTGGGTGTCGGAGAACCCGTCCATCTGGAGGCAGACCCTGACACCCGCCCGGGCGAGGAGGCCCGGATTCCGCAGCGTGATGTCCTGCAACTCCATCTTCATCCTGGCCACCAGCAGGGGGCCGACGACACAGGTCACATTTTTCTCCGCCAGTATGTCGGCAATCTTGTATCCCTCTGTCGCGTGCTCCAGCGAGTAATCCAGGTTGAACTCCTCGGCGATCCGCACTGCGGTCATCATGTCATCCGCCCGGTGACAGTGGATGCGGGCCTTCATCTCGCCGGTGAGCACCTTGCCCAGCATCTCCTTGCCCAGATCCCGCTCCGGCCGCCCCTTCTTTCTGTCTTCCTCGTCTCCCGATTGCCACTCCGCCCACTTGTCCAGGTAGTTCTCAGCTCCGATCAGGGCCTCGCGCAGCTTGGCCGCATTGCCCATGCGGGTGGCGGGAGCGGTCTTCTTCATCTGCCCGTATACCCTCTTCGGATTCTCACCCAGAGCCATCTTCATGTGCTCGACCCCGGGCACTCTCATCTCATCGGCGGTCCGCCCGGCCAGCTTGACCATCATGCCCGTCCCGCCAATCACATTGGCGCTGCCGGGCTGGGTGTACAGGGCGGTCACGCCTCCCCTGAGCACGTCGGGAATGGCCCTGTCATTGGGGTCAAAGGAGTCCAGACCTCTCAGCTGTGGGGTGATGGGATCCGTCATTTCGTTTCCGTCTTCACTGGCGGCCGTCATGGGCTCGGCGTACACGCCGACGTGACTGTGAGCATCGATGAGCCCGGGCATGAGCCACATGCCCCGGGCGTCGATGACCTCTGCCTCCTTCGGGATGTCCACCTGCTCGCCCACATCCAGTATCTTGCCGTCGGCGATCACCACCGTCCCGGCAGAAATGACTCCGTTCGTTATGGTCAGGACTCGCGCGTTGGTGACTGCAATCATTACCTGCATCCCCTTTCCGTATTCTCTTTTCGAGGCAGCAGCATCGGCGAAACGGCAAATCCGGCCTCAGACATGAAGCACGGACGATTCGGGCCTGTCCAAGTCCTGAGCCCGCAGGATCAGCTCGGTTTGATGCGGGTCAGAGGTTCCCAGATGGGCAGCCGCTCCCCACTTGATGAGAATCCGCGCGGCTTCCGTGTCGCAGGCGACGGCGTCCCCGGAGGCAATGAGAACCCCGGGCTCAGTGACAGTGCCGAAGGTCGGACCGCCGGCGATGAAGGCCTTTCTGCCGTCGACGACGACCAGATCGGGGGTCAGCACCCGGGCGAGATCCACAACGGCACCGGCGACTGAAGTCCGGTGGAATAGCTCCCGGTCGCACAGCGGCGTGAACCCCATTGCCAGTTTGAGGGCAACGGTGAAACCGGCGTCACCGTGGGTCTTCAGGTTCGGCAGGAATATGAGCCGGTCGTACTCCCCGAGGACTTGCGGCAGGTGCACCCGGGGCAGATACTGCCCCCCGGTCTCGACCTCCTCCCATTCCATGTCGTCCAGACACAGAAAGGGTACGCCGCGCTCCTCGAGCGCGGGCAACAGCCCCTCCTTGTCTCGCACCACCCGCTCCGTGGGCGCCCAGTGCCGGCCGGAGGATTCCGCCACCGCCAGCCGGGTGTATCCCTCGTGCTGCAGCAGGTCGATGAAGGCGGCGAGAAACTCCGGATCCACCGCGGCGGGAGAGGGATGATGGCTGTTGATGTTCGGCTTGAGCAGTATCGAGTCTTCCGGCCTGAACCGGCGGCCGAGACCACCCAGCCCGCCGATCAGCCGCCGGAGATCCTCGCGCAGCGAACCCCGAGCTCCCGTCACGGTCACCAGGGCCCTGCCCCGTTCATCTCTATATGGGTTTGGCACAGTGAAGCCCTCCTCGTTGAGAAATGCGACAGCTGTCCCCACTGCATAATTCTCCCTCGGAAGGCTGACTCCTCCAGCGACACCTGGCGGTGTCCGGTGAAGGTTGCCTGATATGTCGCCGGCGGTCTTGCGCAGACGGGTGCACTCGCGCCCGCTCCTATTGCGCTTAACACGCTACTTCTTGAGCCTGGGATCCAGGACATCCCGGACCGCGTCACCCAGCAGGTTCAGCCCGAGAACGGTGATGAATATGGCCACTCCCGGTGCCACGATCATCCAGGGAGCGGTGAAGATGTAGTCTCGGCCCCGGCCGATCATCGAACCCCAGCTCGGACTCGGGGGCTGGGCCCCCAGGCCCAGGAAGCTCAGGCTGGCCTCGGCCAGGATGGCGGTGGCCACTCCGAGAGTGCCGTAGACGATGAGCGGGTCCAGGCAGTTGGGCAGCAGGTGCCTGGCCATGATTCGCACCGGGCCGGCTCCGGCGGCCCTCCCGGCCTCAACGAACTCCCGCTCCTTCAGGGCCAACACCTCGCCCCGCACCAGGCGGCACACGCGGGGCCAGGCCAGTATCCCCAGAGCGAGGAACACGTTGTACAGCCCCGGACCCAGTACGGACATGATGGCAATGGCGAAGAGCAGGTAGGGGAAGGCCAGCATGGCATTGGTAATGCTCATTATCACCGCATCCACCCGACGGCTCAGGTAGCCGGCGGCCAAACCGAGGGCCGTGCCCAGGGTGAGGGCCACGGACTGCACCACCAGCCCCACGCTCAATGATATGCGGCTACCCCACAGGACCCGGGTCAGCACGTCGCGACCCAGCTGGTCGGTCCCGAGGGGATGAACCAGCGACGGGCCCTGCAGCGAGGAGCGCAGGTCGTTCTTGACCGGATCGTGGGATGTCAGCTGCGGGGCGAACACGGCGGTGAGAATCAGCAGGACGGTGATGATGAGACCCACCACGCCGGAGGGACTGCGTCGAAAGCGCCTCCACATCATCTCGCCGGGAGAGAGGGATTCCGGCCCCTGGGCCTCTACTGCGTCCATTCGTTGGACCTCCATGTCACGCGATTCACCTCCACCATCGATTCAGTCGTAGCGAACCCGGGGATCGACGAAGGCGTAGATCACGTCGACCAGCAGGTTGACCAGCACGAAGGCAACTGCCAGGAACAACACGCAGGCCTGGACCGTGGGCATGTCTCTCCAGCTGATGCTGTCGATGGTCAGCCGTCCCACTCCGGGAATGGCAAACACACTCTCGGTGATCACCGCGCCGCCCATCAGGGTGGCCAGCTGGAGCCCGGCCATGGTGACCACCGGCATCAACGCGTTTCTCAGGGCGTGCTTGTAGATGACGACTCTCTCGGACACCCCCTTGGCCCGGGCGGTGGTGATGTATTCGAGGCGGGTGACGCTGAGCATGGAGGATCGCGTCAGACGGGCAAAGAGCCCGGTCATTGCCGCCCCCAGGGTCACCGTGGGCAGCACCATGTGCCGCCAGGTGCCGTAGCCGGAGGGAGGCAGGATCGGCCAGAGGACTCCCACCAGGTACATCAGCATCAGACCCAGCCAGAAGACGGGCATGGAGACCCCGGCCAGGGCCAGCACCATTGAACCGGTATCCAGCACGGAGTACTGCCTGGTGGCGGAGATCACCCCGAGGGTGATGCCCACCGCCGTGGCCCATATCATGGCGTAGATCGCCAGTTGGGCGGTGGCGGGGAAGCGGGCAAGGATCTCATCGGTGACCGGCAGCCGGGTGCGATAGGACCTCCCAAGATCCCCGCGGATGATGTTGCCGAGAAACTTGAAGTACCTGACGTGGATGGGATCATCCAGGCCCCACTGGGCCCGCATTCTGGTCAGCATCTCGGGGTTGAGCGAGGCGGCCCGCGGATCCAACAGGGCGGTGATGGGATCCCCGGGCACCACGAACATCAGTACGAAGATGATCAGTGATATGGCGAGCAGGATCGGCACGGCCGACAGCAGGCGGCCGAGTATGAACCCGGTCATACCCATGGACGACATCCTCCTGTTCGAGCGGGCTGAGCGCGGTTTGCCCCCGCCCAGCCCGCCAGGCTTGCACGCCTCTAATCCCGGCTGAGCCAGACCCTCTCCAGGAACTGATAGTCCATGTCGCTGGGATTGGCGACCAGGCCGTGAACCCACGATTGGTGTAGCATGACCGCCTTGTTATAGTTGAAGAACCACGTCGGGGCCTCCCGCAGTATGATGAGCTCGGCCTCGCGGAGCAGCTCCAGCATCTCATCTCTGTCCACCGACCTCACCGCCCGGTCCACCAGGGAATCCACCTCCTCGTTGCTGTAGCGGAAGGTGTTCCCGGCGGCTCCCCACAGATTCGTATGCGACCTTCTGCGAAGATCCAGAGGATGGGCGATGCCGAAGGAGTGAATGTACATCTCGTAGTCGCCCTCATAGGCACGGGCCAGGACCACGGCCCCCTCCTGCAGTTCGGGGATGACGGTGATGTTCACCTCCTCGAGGTAGCCCATGGCCGCCTCAAGGGCGGGCAGTCCCCAGGCCGGGTGATCGGTGGTCAGGCAGGTGGAGGTGAATCCGTCCGCCAGCCCCGCCTCGTCGAGCAGCTCCAGCGCCCGCTCGGGATCATACGTATACGCGTGGTTCTCTATGTCGGGGTTGTAGGCGGGGTTGGTGGGTGGGAACCACCCCATGGCCGGATAGGCCTTTCCGTGCAGCACCTGTTCAATGATAACGTGCCGGTCTATGGCATAGTTGATGGCCTGCCGCACCCTGACATCGTCAAACGGCGACTTCTGGGTGTGAAACCCGATGTGGCGCAGGAACAGCTCGGGCACCTCGATCAGGTAATCGCCCGCCGTCGGATCATCCTTCAGCCGGGCATACTGCGGATCGGTCAGAACGTACATGTCCAGTCCCCCGGACTCGAATTCCATCTCCCGCGTGGCCGGCTCGTGGATGATCCGGGCCACCACCCTGTCCAGGTAGGGTCGTCCGCGGTAGTAGTCCTCGAAAGCCGCCATGGTGATCTCCGAGTCCTTGACCCATTT
>JAWOBW010000154.1:0-8955 GCA_046484105.1 Bacillota bacterium | reverse complement strand
GTCCACCCTCATGTTGCTGTCGGGTGCGGGCGGGTCGCTGGTGGGAGGTCAGGTCGGGGATCGCGGTGACCGAACGGTGATCATCCTGATATCCTCTGCCTCCACCGCGGCCCTGATCGCCGTGCTGCTGGGTGTTCCGCTGCCGACACTTCCCCTGGTGCTGCTGCTCATATTGACCGGATTCTCTCACTCCCTGGCCCGACCCTGCCTGAATGCCCTGACTTCCGGGGCCGCGCCGGCCGGGAAGATGGGCAGTGTGTTCGGGCTGGTCTTCGGGGTCATGTCTCTTGGAGGGTCAATCTCGACTCCCTGGTCGGATACATGGCGGACAGGCACTCTATCGAGATGGGCATTGCCCTCATCACCTGCTTCTTTCTTGCCTTCGGTTTGCTGATATTCGGGTTCCGCAGGATGATTGACGCCCGGGCCGGGTGAGGGGGCGACTCGTCGGCCTGCCGGGAAGCATTCACCTTGCTGGGCTGCTCATAGAGATGGATTACTGCAGGTATCAGGCACCCATCAGCGAATAACACTCACAGCAGCCAGAGGCGGTGCATTGCCTCGATGTTGACAGGAGAGGAGTGACGGCATGAAGGAGAGGCTGTTTCTGGTCCTTGACGCCCTGAGGGCCCGGGGCGTGGACTATGCTGACATCCGGGTTCACGATATTGCCGAGGAGCGCATTTCCACCGAGAACCTGCGGGCCCAGGACCTGGCCACCGGTCGAAACCGCGGGTATGGAGTGAGAGTGTTCGCGGAGGGAGCCATGGGGTTTGCCTCTTCCCAGGACTTTGAGCGCATGGAGGATGTGGCGGAGACTGCCCTGCGCATCGCCAGGGCGACTGCTCTGGCGCAGCGCAACCCGGTGGAGCTGGCACCCAAGGAGCCCGTCGTCGACCATTATCAGACTTCCATTGAGATTGACCCATTCACCGTGTCCAGGGCGGACAAACTGGAGCTGCTCTTCGAGGCGGAGAGGAAGATGCGGGACAGTGCCCGGCTCTTTCGCACCGAGGGTTCCCTGGATTTTCGGCGGGAGGAGAAGATCTTTGCCGACACGGACGGTTCGTACATCACGCAGACGTTGTATGAGTCCGGCGGGGGAATCAGTGCCCACGCCGCTGGCGAGGGGGGGATGCAGACCCGCAGTTTCCCCAATTCCTTCCGGGGAAACCACGCGACCTCGGGTTTCGAGTTCGTGCGGGACATGGAGCTGGTGGAGAATGCTCCGCGAACTGCCGAGGAGGCGGTGCAGCTGCTGGAGGCCGAGGAGTGTCCCTCGGGGCGCTTCGACCTCGTGATCGACAGCTCGCAGATGGTCCTTCAGATTCACGAAAGTGTCGGTCACCCGGTGGAGCTGGACCGGGTTCTCGGTCACGAGGCCGGTTACGCCGGGGAGAGCTTCCTCAAACCTGACATGATCGGGTTTAAGTATGGCTCCGAGAACGTCAACATAGTCGCCGACGCTACCGCCCCGGGAGGGCTGGGAACCTTCGGTTATGACGACGAGGGCGTGCCGGCGCAGCGGATCGAGGTGATCACCGGGGGACGGTTCAGGAACTTCCTCACCTCCCGGGACACGGCGCCGCTGGTGTCCGCGGTCTCTAACGGTACTTCGAGAGCCGACGGCTGGGGAAGGATTCCCATTGTGAGGATGACGAACATCAACCTGCTGCCGGGTGATCAGACCCTGGACGGACTGATTGCCGGAGTTGAATCGGGGCTGTATCTGCACACCAACAAGAGCTGGAGCATCGACGATCGCCGCCTGAACTTCCAGTTTGCCTGCGAGATAGCCTATGAGATTCGTGACGGCAGGCTCACCGGCAAGATATACCGCGATCCCATATATACCGGGATCACCGCCGAGTTCTGGAACTCGTGCGACGGTGTCGCCGACGAGGATCACTGGCAGATGTTCGGCACTCCCAACTGCGGCAAGGGTGAACCGGGGCAGGTGGCCCACGTCGGGCACGGCGCGGCGCCGACGAGGTTCCGGGATGTTAAGGTGGGTGTTAAGGATGTTGGATAGGGACCGCTGCTACCAGTTGATCGACTTCGTGCTGAGTGAGACGGGGGAGCATCCCGCCCGGGTCATGATCATGTCTCAGGCCGGGGAACTGACGCGGTATGCCAACTCCGAGATCCATCAGAATGTGGCGGAGGACGTGACCAGCGTGACCATCACCGTCACCGGGGAGGGGAAGCGCAGCCGACTGTCCACCACCGTCTGCGATGAGGAGGGATTGCGGGCGGCTGCGGCCGACGCGGTTGAGAATCTCCAGTACATACCACCGGGGGAGGAGCAGCCTCCGCCGGTGACTGAGCCCGCGGAGATCGTCGCCGATCACTTCGACGCGAACCTGGCCGCCGATTTCCAGGTGGAGGAGCGGGCGAGGATTCTCAGGGAGAACCTGGATGTTCTCGGTGACGACTACCTGGCATACGGCAAGTTCTCCCACAAGGAGACCCGTCTCGCCTTCGGCAACTCGGAGGGCGTGAGACGCTTCGCGCGGAACAACCAGGTGGACTTCTCCGCCCTGGTCTCCGGGCCGGGCGGCACTGGCTACGCGTCAACCGTCTCCTCGCGGACGGATGACCTCGACGTTCCCGGCACCTTCGCACGGGCCAGTGAGAAGGCCAGGATGAATCAGGACCGGCAGGCTGTGCAGCCGGGGCGGTACACGGTGATACTGGAGCCCCTGGCGGTGAGCAACATCCTCGCCCTCATGTCGCTGATCGGGTTCAGCGCCCGCATGGTGCAGAATCGGGCCAGCTTCCTCACGGGAAAGATGGGGGAGAAGGTCTTCGACGACAGGATCACCGTGGTTGATGATCACACTGATGAGAACACCGTCTCGCTCCCCTTCGACTTCGAGGGCTACCCCCGGCAGAAGGTCACCCTGGTGGAGCGTGGCGTGGTTCGCGGACTGGTGTATGATGCGGCGAGCGCCCAGAGAGATGGGGTCGAGAGCACGGGACACTCGGCCGATATGCCCGGGAGGGGCGGGATTCCGCTTCACCTGGTGATGGCCGGGGGCTCCGGAGACCTGGAGCAGATGATAGCCGGGACGGAAGACGGGCTTCTGATCACGCGCTTTCACTACATGAACATGGTCAATCCGCGGGAGGCACTGATGACCGGCCTGACCCGGGATGGCGTCTTCCGCATCACCGGTGGTAGAATTGTGGGTGTTGTGAAGAACATGCGATTCACCGACAGCATGCTGCGGGCGTTCAGCAATGTGACGGGGGTCACTGCCGAAAGGGAGCGCACCCCGTTTTTCTTCGGCAACTACTGTGTGCCTGCCGTCAGAATCGAGGGATTCCACTTCACCGGGACGACGGATGCCTGACGGGCGCGGAGGCGGCGATCCGGCCGGAGCGACGTCGTCGGATCGCCGCGCGTTCGGGCGATGAGGGGTGGAGTTGTGAGCAGCGGGGGATGGGATAGTGAGACTCAGGGGACACTGTCAGACTACGGCCATGGGGATTCTTCCGCACGTCGATGTGCGCAGGGCCCTCGACCTTACACTGTCGCTTGACATACCGTTTTGGCCGCAGCTGCCCAGGCTAAGCTTCTTCGAGGACATGTATGTGCAGGTTTCCGAGAACTTCCCGGGGATGCGGGTGGATGCCGGCGAGCGGGAGATCTACCTCAGCCTGGAGGGTTTCCAGTGCGAGTTGCCTGAACTGGCCGCGCACTGGGAGGACCCAGCGCACTTCGCACTGTCGGCCGAGTACAGCCTCGCCTTCCGCAGCTTCCTGAAGGAGGACCTGGACGACTACTCCCACGTCAGGGGACAGCTGGTCGGTCCAGTCAGTTTTGGTCTCCGGGTCGGTGACGAGGACGGCTGGCCCATCATCTACAATGACGAGATCAGGGCCTTCCTGTTTCCCTTCATCCAGAAGAAGATCTCGGCGCAGCTGGACGGGATGAGGAGGCGTCATCCGAATCCCTTCGTATGGATCGATGAGCCCGGACTGGAGACGCTGTTTTCCGCCTTCACCGGCTACACGGAGGAGAAGGCGCGCGGGGACTACGCCGAGTTTCTGGGGGAGGTCCCGCGACCGAGGGGAGTGCACCTGTGTGGCAACCCGGACTGGTCCTTTCTCCTCGACCTGGACATGGAGGTGCTCTCGATCGATGCCCTCGCCCAGGGGGAGATCTTCGTGCGGTACCTGGACGGCATCGCCCGGCACATCGATCGCGGGGGCATCCTGTGCTGGGGCATAACGCCGACACTCACCGAGGAGATGGAGGGGGAGAGCGTCGCCTCCACGGTGAGCAGGCTGCAGGACCTGTGGCACTACCTGGACGGCAGGGGACTTGACCGTGATCAGCTGCTGTGCCAGAGCTGGCTCGCGCCCGCCCGCTGCTGCCTGATCAACGAGGACGGAGAGGAGACGGTGGAGCGCTCCTTCCGCCTGCTGGGGCGGGTGTCGGAGGTGGTGCGCGAGCGGTACGGGCTGTATGATTGAGTGGGTCCCGGCGGGCGGACTCCCGGTGAGAGCCCAATGCGGTGCCAGCTGACTTTCTGGTGGTGTCCGGGGCGGTGCCGCACGAGGAGGCACCACACGCGAGCCGGTCTCAGGGGGCCTCTCCGACATAGAGAGGGACATGGAGCTGCCTGGAGGGGCGAATCAGCACCACAGAACGGGAAAATGCGCATGCCGGGATCTTCTGTCCTGCTCGCTCGTTGACACTCCCGGGACGGCGATATATTATAGTTCCGAATTGCTCCGGATGCGAGGGTGGCGGAATTGGCAGACGCGCGGGATTTAGGATCCCGTGCCTTTGGGCGTAAGGGTTCGAGTCCCTTCCCTCGCACATTTGCAGTTGGTCTGGGCAGTGGGGAGCCGCTGCCCATCGGTACTTGTGGACAGCGGGCAAATATTGGACACGTTCTCAATTGATTCGTTATCATAGGAGCAGTGACTGAAGTTTCACTAGCGAAACAGGGATGACCGCATGAAAGGGGAGCATCTGTGATAAAGGCAAGGGTAGAACAGGGAGCTGAGAAGGAGAATGTGTGCATTGTGCACATCGATGTTGATCCCGAGATGGTGAAGAGGTATACCGATCAGGCCTTCCGCGAGCTGCGAAAGGATGTCACCGTCCCGGGCTTCCGCAAGGGGAGAGTTCCCAGAGTACTCTTCGAACGCCGGTTTGGCCGGGAGGTAATCTGGGAGGAAGCATTGGAGAAGATACTGCCCGATGCGTACCTTGAAGCGATTGAAGATCTGGACCTTGATCCCATCGCCCCTCCGGAGATCGACGTGAAGGAGGGCGACCCGGAGGAGGGCGGCCTCTCCTTCACCGCCGAGGTTGAGGTTCGGCCCGAGGTCAAGCTGGGCGAATACCGGGGGCTCGAAGCTGACCTCGAGATTCAGGAGGTTACAGACGAGGATGTGGACGAGACCCTGCACCGGGTACGGGACTCCAAAGCCTCCGTGAAGGTACTCCAGGATGAGGATGCGACCCTGGCTCCCGGAATGATGGCCGTGGTGGATTACCAGGGATACGATGGAGAGGAGCCGATCGAGCAGCTGCACGGTGAGGAGATACTCATCGAGCTGGGATCGGGCCGCAGTATTCCGGGTTTCGACGAGGGCATACTGGGAGGCAGAGCGGGAGAGAAGAAGCAATTCTCCGTCGAACTGCCTGTTGATTACTCCGTGAAAGAGCTGGCCGGCTCCGAGGTCAGATTCGAGGTGGACATCAAGGAGTTGAAGGTCAAGGAGCTGCCCGAACTAAATGACGAGTTGGCCCGCGACGTTTTCGGAGAGGACAGCCTGGAAGAACTGCGGGAGAACTACCGCGAGTACATGGTCAACGACAATGAGAAGAATGCCCTGGCGGAGCTGGAACAGGAAGTCGTCGACCGCGTGGTGAGCGAGGCCGAGGTGGAGGTTCCCGCAGTCATGGTGGAGCGGGCAGTTGAGGAACAGGTTTCTGAGCTGCGGACCCGCTTGGAGAGCATGGACGGCTCACTGGAGGACCTGCTTTCCGAGCGAGGTTATGAGAGCGAGGATGAGCTGAGGGAAGAGATGCGCGGGCCGGCAGAACAGGCGATCCGCCAGATGATGGTTCTGGAGGCGGTTGCCGATCTGGAGGAAATCGATGTGCAGCAGGAGGAGTTGGAGGAGGAGCTGGAGAATAGGGCCAGGTCCATGGGTGTGGATCCGGGCTTCTTTGTGCGACATGCGGCAGCCTCGAGCTTCGTCCGGGATGTCGAGGGCGAGCTTCGGTTGAGAAAGACCAGGGAATTCCTCGCCTCGCAATCCTGCCCGGAATACGCTGAAGTGAGGGACCGGGTACGGGCGCGCCACGAGCGGTGGCAGAGGGAATTCGAGGAGCGGATGGCAGGGCAGCAGCAAGACGATGACTCTGTTAAAGATGAAAGTCCCGGGGAACATTAGTCTGAGTCCGGATAGTTTTGCATGAAGGAAGATCGCCCTCGAGGGCGAAAACCATAATGCATCCCTGCGGGGGAAGGAAGGTGCGCATCACATGACCTTAGTGCCTATGGTGGTAGAGCAGACAGCGCGAGGCGAACGTGCGTATGATATATATTCCCGGCTGCTCAAGGACAGGATTATATTCCTGGGCACAGCTATTGATGACAATGTGGCGAATCTGATTATTGCTCAGATGCTGTTCCTCGAGGCGGATGATCCGGACCGGGAGATCTCCATGTACATCAATTCACCCGGTGGCGCTGTTGATGCGGGACTGGGTGTTTATGATACCATGCAACACGTCAGGCCGGATGTCGTAACCTATTGTGTGGGACTTTCGGCCAGTATGGCGGCCCTGCTTCTGGCCGGGGGGACGAAGGGGAAGCGGTACGCGCTACCCAATTCCCGCATCATGATTCACCAGCCTTCCGGGCAGGCGGGCGGCAGTGCGGAGGATGTTCGCATCTACGCCGATGAGATTCTGAAGATGCGCCAGCGATACAATGAACTGATGGCCAAACACACCGGCAAGAAGGTCGAGGTCGTGGAGAGGGACACGGATCGCGATTTCTTCCTTTCGGCGGAGGAGGCCCTGAAATACGGGATAATTGACCGGGTTTTGAATCCGACGGACAGGTGATCTGACGCACTACCCTCTATCCCGGGGCTTCTCGGGATAGAAAGGAGCGGGAGGATGTTCAAATTTAACGACGATAAGGGACAACTCAAGTGTTCCTTCTGCGGCAAGTACCAGGATCAGGTCAGGAGGCTGGTCGCTGGCCCGGGAGTCTACATCTGCGATGAATGTATTGCTCTGTGCAATGACATCATCGAGGAAGAGCTCAAGGATGAGATCGACCTGGATATTCGCGACATTCCACCTCCCAGGGAGATAAAGGGGTTCCTGGATGATTACGTGATTGGGCAGGAACATGCCAAGAGAGTTGTGTCAGTGGCAGTGTACAATCACTACAAACGGGTGCGAATGGGTGGCAAGGTTGATGAAGTCGAATTGCAGAAGAGCAACATTCTGCTGCTGGGTCCCACCGGTTGCGGTAAGACCCTGTTGGCCCAGACCCTGGCCAGAATGCTTAATGTCCCCTTCGCCATCACCGACGCCACCTCCCTGACCGAGGCTGGCTACGTGGGCGAGGATGTCGAGAATATCCTTCTGAAGCTCATCCAGGCTGCTGATTATGACATAGAGCGGGCGGAGAAGGGTATCATATACATCGACGAGATCGACAAGATCGCGCGCAAGTCGGAGAATCCGTCCATCACACGCGATGTTTCCGGGGAGGGTGTGCAGCAGGCACTTCTGAAGATACTGGAGGGCACCACGGCCAGTGTTCCCCCCCAGGGGGGACGGAAACACCCGCACCAGGAGTTTCTGCAGATCGACACCACCGACATTCTGTTCATCGTCGGCGGCGCCTTCGACGGACTGGATAAGATGATCAGACAGCGGGTGGGTCGGAATGTCATGGGTTTCGGGGCGGAGATCACCTCCAGTGCCAAGGAGAGCATCGGTGACATTCTGCGACACGTGCTTCCGGAAGACCTGATCAGGTTCGGATTGATCCCCGAGTTTGTCGGGCGTCTCCCCGTGCTGGCGACACTGGGTCGTCTCGAGGAGAAGGAGCTCGCCGACATACTCGTCCGGCCGAAGAATGCCCTGGTCAGGCAGTTCAAGAAGTTCTTCGAGATGGATCACATAGACCTAGAGTTTCACGATGACGCGCTGATTGCCATAGCCAGCAAGGCGATGAAGAGAAAGACGGGAGCCCGGGGTCTGCGCTCCATCATCGAGGAGCTGATGCTCGACGTCATGTTTGACATTCCGTCCAGAAGTGACGTCCGCAAGGTCATCATCACCGAGGATTCGGTGCGCAAGGGTTCGGAGCCCCTGGTCATCACCGTCGGTGAGGGGCATGAAGAGGAGGAGGTTACTGCCTGACTGTCCCGCAAGGGATTTTGCGGGCGGCCCCGGGGATTCCCCGGGGCCGCCCTTTATTGAGCTTTCTCTCAGAGGGGGCAAAGTCGAACCTGACGGCCGCGGTGATGTGCCCCGGGTTGCCGCCCCGCGTTCTCGGGATGCCCTGATTCTGGAGAAATGCACGGGGATGGCAGTCTGCGCCTCATCCCCGCATTCGTCCGTGAGGTCAGAGGGGTAGATCGCGGCGGTTGAAGAGGTGGATCCCCAGGCTGTAGAGGGCAGCGGTGATCCCGGCGAAGACGGCGGAGTTTGCCAGCACTGACTGTTCGCCTGCCAGGATCTTCATGGGGTCATAGAGGGAGAACAGGGTGAGGTGCCTGAGCCATTCCGCGTCAGCTCCGACGTTAGCCAGCATGTTCACGATGAAAAACAGCACCGGGATCCCGCCTCCCAGGGCTAGAGAGTACTTGGTGTCGTCGAATAGACAGGAGAAGAAGAAGCAGATGGAGCCGATGGCCTGAAGGAGAAACACTGCGCCCGCATTGAGCACGAGAAAG
>JAWOBW010000125.1:0-3058 GCA_046484105.1 Bacillota bacterium | reverse complement strand
GCTCGCCTTATTCCCCACCGCGCCAATCGCACCACCATTCCAAATCCGCGCCCATCACCGGGCGGAAGTACGGCCGTGGACAGGTCCGCGCGCCCGGCAATGACCGGCTCCAGCAGATGCACAACCTCCGCGGCAGTCTCGCCCAGGTCGGCGTCGCAGAATACGAAGATGTCAATATCCCGAGCGTCGAGAAGCCTCATGCCGTGATTGAGGGCAGCTCCCTTGCCCCGGTTGGTGCGGGTGCGGCTGAACATGACCCGCGGGTCCTCCATGGAGGCCACCGCCGCGGCAGTGCCATCCCTTGAGCCGTCGTCGACCACCAACACCCCCTCGATTCGGGGAGTGGCCAACAGCCCTTTCACCGTGGCCCGGATGTGTTCTCTCTCATTGAAGGCGGGGACCACTGCAAAGGCCATTCTATCCTCCCGTCGTCATTCTCAGGTGCAGGGCAAGAAGGCGCAGCAATACGTTGAAGCCGGGGGACAGCCACAACATCAGCAGTAGCGGCACCAGGCCCGCTCCCATCAGCAGGATGATATCCCCGGGGCGTGGATGAACCCGGTAGAGCCTGCTCACTCCCTTCGCATCCACCAGCTTCCCGCCGACGCGCAGCCTGACCAGCATGGTACTGGCCATGCCCCGCCTTCCCTTCTCCAGAAACTCCACCGGATCAGTGTGTGTACCCACGGCCACGATCAGATCTGCGCCCATCTGGTCGGCGAGAAGTAGGGCGGCATCCTCGCTGGTACCGTGCACGCAGAAGAGGTCATGCGCCAAACCGAGTTCATCGAGCCGCCCCTTTCCCGGCGCCGAACCGTCGGGATAGCCGTGCACGATGAGCTGACCTCCCCGTCTGCACACCCCCTCGAGGACTGCGTCGCTGACGCTGTCCATGTCTCCTAGTAGTATGTCCGGATCCCAACCCGCCTCCACCACCGCGTCGGCCGCTCCGTCCACGGCTATGACAACGGGGTTCTGCTCGGTCACGTAGGTTCTGATCGCGCGCATGTCCTCCCGGTAGCTTCGCCCCCGCACCGCCACCAGGGCCGGCCTCCCCCTCGCGTCGATGGAAAGAGGTGGCATCCGGGGCTGTTCCAGCAGTAGACTCTTTTCACAGCGGGCAAAGGAGAGGGTGTTGTCGACGAAATCGCACAGCTGCAGCGAGAGGTTGTCCCGTGCCCTTTGCATCCTCGAGGCCAGCTGCTTGCTGGTGATCCGCCTGCCCCTGGCAACCGTCTCCCCTCTCATGTACACCGCGTCGCCGGTGATGTGCACTGAGGCTCCGTCGGGAAGATCGAACACACTCTCCTCGACCCCGTCGAGGATGACGATCCCGGCATCCAGAATCATCTGCGGCCCCGGCGTGCACAGCTCTCCGGTGAATGTCTGCTCGACGTTGAGAACTGCCCGGATACCCCTAACGATCAGGTCTTCAGCCACCACTGAGTCGAGATCACAGTGGGCCACCACCGCCACATCACCGGGGCGAAGACGATGAATGAGCTGCTTGGTCTTCCTACCCTTGCGAATCCGACCGCGAATCACGTCGGACATAGAAACACCCCCGGAAGCGTCTTCGGCTCTCAGTATTCCCGCTTCAGCGAGACCATACCCGGGCGCACCCATTGTCACCGGCGCGATCAGCGGCTTCAGGGAGCCCGGAGCTGAAGTTCAGCCGGGTGCGGCTCCGGAGGAGAACATCTTTCGGTTGTGCTTGAAGCTGCCTGAGTCGCAGTGGGGCGAATGATAATGTGCATGCTCCAAGACAACCCCCATGTTCACAGGTGAGATTTGGGGCACCGCCGTGATGAATGTAGAGGCAAAACGGGGAGAACCTGCCGGCCGCTCATTCACCCGGGCGCGCGCTTGCGAGCCCGGCATTTCCCTGCAGCGCGCACAGATGAAGCTTCAAGGACCAGTCGTACGGCCACCGGGGAGGTTTCAACCGGGGAAGAACTGCACCTCAGGGCAATCGCCGGCACTATCTACAGTGGTAAATCGCCGCAGTCGGGCATGCCCACCCGCTTCTGACCATATTCTAACTGTAGCATACATGGCGTATGGGTGAAGAATCGCTATTTGCAGACCCTCACCCCGGAGATAGGCGTGAGCTTTCGTCAGGAAGTCTCGTAGGATACAGCAGACGTCCCCCTGCGACATGAGCCCTTGCCGGCGCATTAGTACATTCTTGTCATAACTTAGAGGATAACTTGACACAATAAGTAGCGGAAAGTCAGTCGCCACATTGCTTTATGCCAGACGAGGGGGAGACGATTGGTCGGCAAAATACGTCCCAGGAAGATCATCATGCCGTCGGAGCTGACCGGAAATCAGAGAAGGAAGCGCCTGTCAGGCCCGGTCATAACCTATCAGCTGAGTCAAATGGTCGCAGACAGTTTCCCCTCTTCGGTGCGAAAGACCCTGGAAGGAGTGAAAGAGAAGATGCAGTCAACAGAGTCCTTCACATCCATGGATTCCTCCGAGCAGCAGTCCATACTACTGGAACTTGTTCGTGAAGGGAAGTCAGACGTGGAGATCGGCGATATGCTGGACATGAGCCAGTGGCAGGTCCGCAATCTCCGCTACAAGCTGGGAATCAAGAAGGACCGGGGAGGCAACGTACAGCTGGAACCACTGAGCGCGGGGAACAGGACTCCCTCCTCACTGATCAATCTTCCCCAGGTCGGCGCCGGGCAGGAACTGGTCGACAGGGGGTTGGTGCTCAGAGTCTCCGGAACGTACACGGCAAGAGAAGTGGCGCAACGGTTGAAGGCACTGGCCTCCCTGGCCATGGTGGATTCTGACAGCATGCAGTACCACCTCAGTGTCACCATGACGGAACTTACCGAACTGGAGCATGCGGCAGAGGAGGAAGAGAAACCGGAACTGAACGAGAATGAGGATGACTCCGCCGAGGATTCCGAATCCTCTGCCCGGGTGTCGTAGTCAGATCGGTGGCAAGGAGGGCATCCGGCCTGCGCCAAGCAGTCTCCCCGCGTCGGGGAAGGCCGACGGTGCCCTCCGCCTTCGCCCCGGCCTCCCCCGACACGCGGGAGGC
>JAWOBW010000100.1:0-7557 GCA_046484105.1 Bacillota bacterium | reverse complement strand
TTCCACCGAACGCAGGTTTCGCACCACCGCCCTTCCCTTCGCCATCCTCTGCACCCCCATGGCCAGCGCTATGGTCACCACCGCCGGCAGCCCCTCGGGTATGGCGGGCACCGCGAGACTCACTCCGGCCAGGAACATGTCGTAGGCGGGCTTTCCCCGCAGCACTCCCAGGGTCACGATCAGGGCGGATATCACCAGGCAGCCGACGAGCAGGACGCCTCCGAGGCGTTCCAGGTTCTTCTGCAGCGGCGGTCGCGCGCCCTCGGAGTCGCCCTTCAGCATGGCAGCTATGGCTCCCAGTTCGGTGTCCGAGCCCGTGGCCACCGTCACCGCCGTCAGCGTCCCCGCCACCACGCCGGTACCGTGATACACCATGTTCCGCCTGTCAGACAGATGGGCATCGGGCGAGACCGTCGCCTCCCCCTTGCCCACCGGCACGGACTCGCCGGTGAGGATCGCCTCATCGCAGGCTCCCTCGCCGTCCCCCATCAGCCGGCCGTCGGCCGGCACCCGGTCTCCCGGGGCCAGGACGAATATGTCTCCCGGGACCATCTCCTCGCTGTCGATGAGCCGCAGAACGCCGTCCCTGCGGACCTTGACCCTGAAGGTCGTCATCTTCGCCAGGGAGAGCAGGGCCGTCTCCGCCCGGTACTCCTGGAGAAAGCCCAGGACCCCGTTGATCAGCACGATGGCCAGGATCACGACCGCCTCGGTGTGCTCCCCCAGGAAGAAGGCGACGGCAGTGGCCCCGAGCAGTACCAGCACCATGAAGTCCTCCCACTGCCGCACCAGGAGCCTCCAGAGATCGGGGCGGTCCCGGGCCGGCAGGCGGTTGTAGCCGAAGTGATGACGCCGATTCCCGACCTCCTCCATCCGCAGGCCAGACTCGGGGTCAACCTCCCAGAAGTCCAGGACCTCGTCCTGGCTCATGGCGTGGAACTGGGGCGCATTGGGCTTCAGACCACTCACTCCTCGCCGGGCTGGCAGTATACGTCCGCGCTGATACCTATTCAGATGGAATCTGCCCTATGAATCACCCGCCGCGGCGGCCGCCGCCCGGGACCGGGCGGTGTGCGCCGGCCCCACCCCGTGCCACAGGGTATTGTTCACCAAAGGGCAGGGGAATACCAGTGAGACCGGGCCTGCAGGTGAATCCGCGGTGGTCGCGGCGACCCGGCGGCGCAGCTGTGACCAGACCTCGCCGGGCCGCTCTCCGACGGTCACCGGATCCTTGCGGCAAAGGAGCTAGAGGGGCCAGAGATGGAACAGGATGACCAGGCTCGCATTGGCCAGCGAGTGCAGAAAGGCCGGCACCCACACGGCCCCGGTTTCGTCCCGAACGTACCCGAAGATGATGCCCGTGAGGCCGCCCATCCCCGTCTGCAGGTACCTCCAGGTCTGCAGGTCGAAGCCGGCCGGGGCTCCGCCGCCCGCCACTAGGTGAACCAGGGCGAATCCGAGGACAATGGCCAGGGTGCCGTGCCGCAGTGACAGAGAGCCCACCTGCAAGCGACCGGGCATCCGCACGTTCGCCAGGTACTGCACCGGCCCGCGGAAAAGGATCTCCTCTCTGGCGGACAGGGGAACGGATACGAGCAGTATCTGGAGCAGCACTGCGGTGGCGGGCACCTGCGCCGGCGTCCCGGCTGAACCGGTCGCGATCAGATGAGTGATGCAGAACATGGCCGAGGCGGCGGCGAGGCAGAGCAGGCCCGAGGAGGCGGTCAGCCACAGGACTCGACGGGTGGAGGCCCCGTGCCTACCCAACCCCGCTTCCGCCCAACTCATCCATCCCAGAAGCGAGGGCAGCGCGGCCGCGATGGCGGCGGCGAGAAGAGAGGCGGCCGCGGCGAGCGCGGACTGGCCGGGGGATCCGGGTGGGCTCCCGCCCACCAGTCGCACAAGATGTGCAGCCGCGGCAGTCAGCGCACCCCAGGTGACGACCACTGTGACCAGGATCTTTCGCATGTCAGCTCTCTTCAGCGTGTCACACGGCTCATGATTCATGATGCGTTCTTTCCTTTCGAGACCCGGGCGAACCGGCAGTGAGCTGATCTGAACAGAATTGATTTCGACTGCCCGGACGTCCATCCCTGCCCACGGGGGAAGAACGGGCCGGTGGGGCTGGCATCCATCCGCACCGGTGAGGGAAAACGGCGAACACCGTCGCGTTGGCCTGTCCCCCCTGGGGACCGGCCTGTTGGGCCCGCCAACGAGTGGATCCCTCGGCACAACCGGCCGGCGCTGCCCACTCCCTATTGCAGGCCCATCTCCCGCAGGAACGTCTCCACCACAACGTCGCTGTCATATCGGTCGATGGGATGCTCTCTGACCGGGCTTTCCATCACAAAATTCACTATCTGGTCCACGTCGTACGGCACGTACAGGTTGTCTGGGTGGATGAATTCGGGAAAACACATGGAGTCGGGCGCCACCGGCACCGCTCCCAGGTTGACCGCCTCAATCAGCGAGGACGGGAGCATATCCGCGATGGACGTGGTCACCACCACGGACGCCCGGGCAAGATGCTGGTGGTACTCCTCCTTGGTGGGATTGTACGTGAACTCGAGACCGACTCGCCCCGCGGCATCGAGCAGCGGCCGCATCGATCTCGACATGCTGGCCAGCTCCTCGGCACTGATCCCGGAAAGATGCCTGACCTTCCACCCCATCTCGACCAGTCGCTCGGCCACCATGATCTCCACTATGTGCAGTTTCTCCAGGGCGAAGCGCTGGTTGAACACCACCAGGTCGGGATCCTTGGGGAGGTCGCGAAAGCGATCGTAGATGGAGTAGTCAATGGGAAAGCCGGTCACACGCACCCTGTCAGTCAGGTGGGGGTAGGCGGCACACAGGCAATCGCGACACCATTCGGAATTGACGAAGAGGATGTCGTACAGGTCGAGCCGCTCCGCCTCCCTGAGCCCGGCCTCAGACTCCAACAGGACCGCGGGTTCAAAGGGCATGGCCGTCAGGCCCACCACCAGCCCGACCTTGGCCCCCGGTTTGTCCCTGATCAGCTCAATGAGTGGGCTCTGGGCCCAACCGATGAACCAGGTGTCGCCGGACCGACTCCGGATCTGCCGGTATTTGCGGACGGACACGTCGGTGGCCAGCCAGTCGAGCGACGGCAGTTCCCGGAACTGCACCTGTCTCTTTCTCAGCCCTTTCGTGACGGCACGGGTGAAGTTGCCGGTCCAGTTGCCGGTTGACTCGGTGCAGCCGACGAAATAGAGCATCACGTCACCTCCATGTGCTCGAGGTAGATATCGAATACCCTCTCTGGTGTGTGGGCATCAGCCTCCACCCGGCACCCTGGAGGATCGGCCACCAGCTGCAGGAGCCTCTCGACGTTGTAGGGTGGATACAGGTGCTCACGGGGCAGGTACTCGGGGAATGGCCCCCAGCGGGGAGCGAGGGGGGTGACTCCCAGCGCGGCGGCCTCCAGTGTGCCGACGGACAGGGTATCTGCGGCCGAGGTCGTGACCAGCACCCGGGCCCGGGAGAGGTTGGCGTAGTACTCGGCCTTGGTGTCATTGATGACGAAGTTCAGGCCGCGCATCTGTCCCTGCCGGTACAGCACCCGCGATTCGCGATCCCGCACCATGTGCCGCAGTGCCTCCCGCGGACACAGGTGGATGACCTGGTATCCCCTCGAGGCCAGTCTCTCCGCCACGTGCACTTCCAGGATGTGCAGCCTTCCCAGGCTGAAGCGCTGGTTGAAGGCAACCAGGTTCGGCGCTTTCGGCAGCCGTCTCACGCGCTGCAATGCCTCTCGATCGAAGGGAAACCCGCTGACCACCACCTCGGCGGACAGCCGGGGGTACCGGCGCGCGATGAGGTCCCTGGCCCATTCCGAATCCACGAAGATGACGTCATAGTGGGAGAGGGCCCGCTCCTCGTCCGGGTCACGTCGTTTCTGCCCTGCCGGCGCGAACCCACCCGCCTCGAGGTCGTGAGCGTGCCCGAATCTCTTCCCCGGTTTCCGCGCAGCCCCCGCTATCACCGGATTGTGAGCGCAGGACAGTAGCCAGGCGTCCTCGGGTTGCGAGGGAATGGCGTTCAACTTCCGGACCTGGTCGCGGAAGGAACCGACGAGGGCTATCTCCCGAAATGGGATGCGCCTGCGGGTCAGATGGGAACGCAGGGCCCGATTGTACATACTGAAGTAGTTGTCTTCTCTCTCCACCTCCGAGAGGAAGTAGAGCATCACTGACACCTCCGCAGCGATGCGAACCCGCGCCGGACCCCGGACTGCGATTCTGCCCTGATCGAGTGCGGCCAGCCGCAACCTGTGATGGCAGTGTCTCGCGTCACCTGATACAGACTGTGCTTCTGTGAGACGCCGTGTGCATCACGCCGTGTGAGGTGCCGGGAGGATGATTGTCCCTGAAGACAAGGCGATGATAGGCCGCGGCGCACCGATTCCCGCCGGCGGGATCACGAGAGGCTGCTGCGGGGCTGTCTTTCGGAGGGCGTCTTCCGGCCGTTCGCTTTCATCATGCTGGACTGACCACCCGTGATACCGGACCAGCACACCCCAGTGTCCCTGGTGCAGCCCTTTGGTGACCCGGGGCTCATGACAGTCGCGCTGGGTTTTCTCGGGGTGATGCTCGGATTCATCCGCACCGGTTGGAAAGATGACTGGATTGCCGCCGGTGGCGGAAGGATACCGGGAGCCCGGCGCCTGCAGCTCGAGATGACAGCGCCCGGATCCATTGCCTCTAGAGGCGCACACCCCGGCCCAGGGTGAGCGAGATCAGTCAGATCGGGGCCGTCCCTCGGACCGCCCCCCCTGACTCTTCCCCGACGGCCACAGCAAACTCACCGCCAGGGCGACGGTCACGCCGGTCGCCACCCGCAGGCAGTTGGTGACCAGGCTGGAGGTCTTCCGATATGACAGGCCGCCGTGCGGGAACACGTCGACCAGAAGGATCGAACCATCCTCGGGGTCCAGCCGCGTCATGGCCATGTTGGTCATGTGCAGTACCAGGTGCATCGAGTACAGCAGAAGTGCCACCAGTGCGATCAGAAGGACTCTCGTGATGACAGGCACGATGGCAAAACCTCCTCCCGCGTCGGGCGGACGGGTGACGCGGCCCCGGGAATTCAGCAGCATCTGGCGCCCATCTCCCGTCATCACCCGCGCCCGGGAATCAGATCCTCTGCTCGTCGATCATGGCCAGCCGCCGGGCCTCATCGACGGGTTCACCGGTCTGAGGATCCACCGCCCTGCACGCCCCCCCGACGATACACGTCTGAAGCTCACCGCGCGCCACGGGGTTCCCGGCCAGGTGCGGGGCGTCCATGTATCCGACCTCCACCGCGCGCGACAGGGCCTCCGGATCAGTCAGGGGATCCTCCGCCTCCGGAGCCAGCGCCCGGATTGCATCCAGCAGCAGTTCCGTCTCCCTCAACAGTTCCCTCTTCCTGTCCTGCACCGCCGGATCCAGCCTCATGTCGGGGAGGCCGGCCAGGCAGTTCTCGATGACCTGCTCGGCCATCTTGCAGCTGCCCATGACATCGGAGGCGGTGGCGGCATGGTCCGCCTCGGAGAAGCTGACGACGTGCACTATGTGCGGCCGGATGGCCATCTGCATCAGCGTCGAGTAGGCGAGCTGCCCGCGGGCCCTGTCCTCATCGGCCGGGAAGCTGAAGAGGCCGCTGCGAACCTGGCGCCACACCCGGAAGCTGTCGTCGGCCAGAGACTCTATCATTTCCACCTTGGCCAGCATCTTGGCCAGGTCCATGTCGGCGGAGGTTCCCGGGGGAGTATTAAACATGTACTGGGCGATGTAGTCGGAGACGCCGGCGGCCCGGGCATTGTGGGCGGCCAGATATGCGGCCGCGACCGCCACCGTGTCATGAGCATCCCGGAGACTCCAGTGATGTGCCTCGTTCACCTCGACAGGGATTCCCATATCCGCGTGCCACCGCATCAGCTCCTGGGCCTCGGCGATACTCTCCCGCAGCGACCTCGGGCCCCGTCCGTCCAGCACATTGTACCAAAACAGGGGAACCGCGCACCACGCGTTGCCGATGGTGTTCCTCAACACCCCGGCCATCCTGAAGACGTCCCGCGTCCCGCTGTAGCATCGCATCAGGGGGTAATTCCCGCGGCGGCTGGCCGCGTGCAGTCGCACCAGGTCCCCCGCCCTGCGAACGGGAACGCCCCCCGCCCCGTCCTGACCGGGATCCTGTTCCTCCGGGCGGAAGAAGGCGGACTGGGCGTTGTGGTCCGGTCCCAGGGAGAGAATGTCCAGGACCCGCGATTCTGCGATCTCCTCTATGCCCCGCTCCGTCTCCCGCAGTGTCGGCCGTCCGTAGTGATGACGGATCAGCGGAAAGGGAGCCTTCGCCTCGATCCTTCTCACCAGCGTCTGCGGCGGAATGCCCTCGTCAGCGACGAGGGCCTCGCCACGCAGGTAGCCCAGCACCTGCTCGGGGCCGCCCGCACCGTCAAAGGTCACCTCGAACAGGCCCGTGGCCCGGGCGATCTCACATACGGGCGCAGTTCCCCCGAAGGCGAAGCGCGTATCAGCCAGGCCGGCCTCCTCCACCCGGCGCAACAGTTCCCCCAGAAGCGGGCGCGCCGACTCGGGAGATAGCCTGTAGCTGAGGGCGACTATGTCCGGTCTCTGCTGCTGGCACGTGCTGATGATCTCGTCAACCGTCACCTGTGTGCCGAGGAAGTCGGTGTGATAACCCTCGCCCTCGGCCAGCCTGAGAAAACCCAATACCCCGGCCACGTGCACGCAGTCGCCCAGCGTGGCCCCCACGATCGATATTCCTGCAGACATGACTTCACCCCACCATCTGATCTGAGTGAACATCTGTCACCATTTCTCGTATCTGTTCAGCATTCATCCCCGACAGTCCCAGCCGGTCCACCGTGCGGCCGATTCTCCAGTAGTCGACCCCGTGCATGACCGACGCCAAATGTATGATGGACTTGATGGTCGGAGTCGGGGCGCCGAATACGTCGCCGAAGGATGCCATGGGTACCAGGCTAGTGGGAACATCTTCGGTTATGTAACGATGTTCCACCGATGACGGTGCCGGTATTCCCTGGTATCCCGGGTTGGACTTCATCGCCTGATACAACCCGTGGGCCCGCACGCCGTAGGCCTGGCGGAGGAACCTCTCCGCCGACCTGACGCGCAATCCGATTGCCCGCGCCACGTTCCGGCGTTCCCTGTCCATCTCCTCGAGAACGCGCGCCACCGAGGGGCTGACACCCTCGCAGTAGTGTCCGAAGGTGTCCCCCGTCTCGATTCTTGCCGCATTCAGCAGGGTGGGCGCGGGATGAAAGATGGCCCCGATGTTGTCAAAGCTGGTGTGCAGGACGCTCTCGGCCGCCGCGAACTGGGGAAACGCCTCATTGACAGGCGCCAGCACCCGGCAGGTCCTGCCGGCGGGAAGCGCTGCCAGGAGTACCTGTCGCTTTATCCCGAAAAGTAGTAAGCGTGATCCTCGTTGAAATACCTGAGCGACGGTTTGCTCACCAGGAGATTGAACAGTCCACTGCCGATCACTGGTGAGCGAAACAGTGCGCGC
>JAWOBW010000041.1:0-2591 GCA_046484105.1 Bacillota bacterium | reverse complement strand
TTCGTATCGATGAGGAGCGTCTTCTACGCATCACGGTCGATGGCTCGTCGGCTGCCTGGTGATATCCGCCCTGATCGTGACCCTGGGAGTGCTGCGGGGAAAGCCCGCCTACGACATGTTCCTGGCCGGAGTGAGTCTCGCGGTGGCCGCCATACCCGAGGGGCTGCCGGCGGTGGTGACCATAGCGCTGGCCATGGGGGTGCAGAGGATGGCGAAGGGAAGGGCGGTGGTGCGAAACCTGCGTTCGGTGGAAACCCTGGGCTGTGCCACGGTGATCTGTTCCGACAAGACCGGGACCCTCACCGCCAACCACCTGAGGCTGGAGATCATCTTCGCCGGCGGGCGCAGTTACGAGGTGGGAGGCGCGGGGGAGAGGTCGGAGGGATTCTGGCGGACCCTGCTGTACGGTGCGTGGTGCTCTGACGTGCAGATGGGCGTGGGCGGCGGCGATGTCGACCGCCCCGGCGACCCCACCGATCTGGCCGTGGTCGAGGCCGCCGAGGAGCTGCTCGACGTCGGCCCCCCGCTGGGGTTCCGGCGGACAGGATCCATACCCTTCGCCTCCTCGCGCCGGTGCATGTCGGCCTGGGGGACGCGGCTGGAACGCGGGCGGAAGGTCCCATCCCTGCTGGTCAAGGGTGCCCCGGAGACGGTGATGCAGATGTGCAGCCGGGCCTGGTGTGCGGAGACGGGCGGCGCCCGTCGCCTCACGGCGGCGGAGCGAGACCGGCTGTCGCGGGAGGTGGCGAACCTGAGCGGGGGCGGATACAGGGTGCTGGCCGTGGCGGAGCGGACCCTGCCGCGCCGGGGACTGGAAGACGGTGTCTCCGAGGACGAACACCGCGACATGACCCTGATGGGACTGCTGGCCCTGCTGGATCCCCCCCGGCCGGAGGGCGCCGAGGCGCTGCGGGAGTGCGCGGCGGCAGGAGTCAGGACCGTCATGATCACCGGCGATCATCCGCTGACTGCCAGGGCCGTGGCCAGACGACTGGGCATGATCGGCGAGGGCGACCCGGTGATTACGGGGGAGAAGATGCACCGGGCCACGGGAGCGCAGCTGCGGAAGATGCTGCACAGGTGCCGGGTCTTTGCCCGGGTTACTCCCGAGCAGAAGCTGCGCATCGTGCGAGCACTGTGCGATGCCGGGCACGTGGTGGTGATGACCGGGGACGGAGTTAACGACGCCCCGGCGCTGAAGGAGGCTCACATCGGAGTGGCCATGGGAATGACCGGGACCGACGTCACCAGGGATGTTGCGGACCTGGTGCTGCTGGATGACAATTTCGCCAGCATAGTCGCCGCCATCCGCGAGGGCAGGGGAGTCTTCCGCAACATTCGCAAGTTCATATACTACCTGCTGTCCTGCAACATCGGCGAACTGCTGTTGATGCTGGCGGCCACCCTGGTGAATCTGCCCCATCCCCTTCTGCCGGCGCAGATACTGCTGGTCAACCTGGTCACCGACGGGTTGCCCGCCGTCGCTCTGGGGCTGGAGCCCTCCGACGCCGGTCTCATGCGCCGGCCGCCGCGCGACGTGAGTGAGAGTGTGCTCAGCGGGAGGTTGGGGGCGCGCATCGCGGGGCGGGGCCTGCTGATAGGCCTGGTCAGCACGGCGGTCTTCGCCGCCTTCTTCACCGCCGGCGCGGACCTGGCGGCGGCCCGGACCGGGGCGCTGGTGACGATCGTGATCTCCCAGCTCATCCACGCCTGCCAGACCCACTACATGGGCGGCACCACCGGCAGCATAATGGGCACCAATCCCGGGCTGGCCGGGGCGGTGCTTTCGTCTTTCGTCGTCATGCTCACAGTCATGTATGTGCCCCCCCTGGCGGCAGTCATGGGGCTGGTCGCACTGGATGTGACCGCCTTTGCCATCTGCGCGGCGGCGGCGCTGGCCGGTCCCGTTTTGGAGCGCATCCTGACCGGAATCAGCCGCGGGCGGTTGGTTGTTGAGGCCTGAGCTGGTAGAATTGGCTCAAACGCAGCATCTGTTCTGGGGAAAAACACGAAGCTAGGAGGTGCAGTGTGCGCCTTTCATTTGTCAAGATGGAGGCGGCGGGCAACGACTACATATACGTGGACGGGGTCACCAAGAGGATCCCCCGGGTGGACTGGTCCGCCCTCTCGTGCATACTCTCAGATCGCCACCGGGGCATCGGATCGGACGGTCTCATACTGATCCTGCCCTCCGACGAGGCGGATTTCGAGATGAGAATATTCAATGCCGACGGCAGTGAGGGAGACATGTGTGGCAACGGCGTCCGTTCCCTCGGCCGATACGTGTGGGACAATGGATTGAGCGGCGGCCGGGTTTTTACCGTCCGCACGCGATCGGGCCTGGTCACACTGGAGGTGCTGACCTCCGAGGAGGCGGTTGACGTCGATGTCACCGTACCGGCGCCCGCATTCCGACGGGGGGAGATCCCGATGCAGGGCAACCGGCGCTCGCTCGCCGGGGGAGTCACCCTCAGGCTGGCGGGTCACAGGATTTTCGTCTACGGGGTCCGGGTGGGCAACCCCAACTGCGTGATATTCGTGCGGGATCCCGATGCCATTGACCTGCCGGTCCTGGGTCCGCTGTTGGAGGA
>JAWOBW010000013.1:0-5997 GCA_046484105.1 Bacillota bacterium | reverse complement strand
CCTGAAGGAGAAACACTGCGCCCGCATTGAGCACGAGGAAATCTCCGATGTTCAGCTCCCCGGGGAACATCGCGCTGCTGAAGGCGAGGCCGGCCAGTGCAATCAGGATGATCAGGAGAGCGACGCTGGCCATGAGGAATACGGCCTGTGTGGTGATGATCTTCACTCTCGAACTGGGGGTGGACAGAAGGTATGCCATGCTGCCGCGGTCCACGTGCCCGGCCACCAGGCGGTTTCCGACGATTATGCAGTACACCAGTGAGAACAGGAAGATGAGGAAGTTGTAGTAGTAGGACGCGATGAACGAGGTCAGATCGGTGACGGCCGCGTCAAATCCCATGGCGGCCACCAGTTCCTCGGGAAGCATTTCCACCAGATCGGCCATGTTCTGAATATTCTCGGGATCGTACATGGAGATTATGATTGACAGGTACATGATCATGATGGCGAGGAATATCAGCCCGACTACCAAGTGCGAGCGCGCAGTGTACCTGAACAGAGGCAGGTTCACGATACTTCCTCCTCCTTCCGGTAGTACTTCATGAAGACCTGCTCCAGGCTCTGTGCCGCGACGTCGAGTCCCAGTACTTCGCAATCCGCCAGCGCCCGGGTGAACGCCCCGAAGTCGCTGGTGACGAATACCTCAACGCGATTATGGCTGACACTGCCGATCTCCAGCCCGGCGGAGCGAAGAGTGTCAATGTCCGAATCTGAACCCACAGTGACAATGTAGGCAGTCCGCTGAGATGATTTCAGTGAGTCGACATCCTCGACTGCGGCCAGTCTGCCCTCGCGAATGATTCCGGCCCGGTCAGACGTCCGCTCGATTTCCTCGAAGCGATGCGAGGACATGAGGATGGTCTTCCCCCGCCTCTTCTCCTCCAGGACCAGGTCGATGAATACGTTCTGCATCAGCGGGTCCAGGCCGCCGGTGGGTTCATCTAGGACGTATACTGCCGGATCATGCATGAAGGCCGTCACCAGAGCCAGCTTCTGGCGCATTCCCTTTGACATCTTGCGGATCTTGCCGGCGGTGTCCAGTTCGAAGCGCTCGAGAAGCATGGCGCGGCGGCGTTTGTCCCGCGTCCCGCGCATATCCTCCATGAAACCGAGAAACTGCACTCCCGTCATATCCTTGAAGAAGGCACTCTCTTCCGGCAGATAACCGAGAAACTCCTGGATCCGGGCGGTTTTGCGACGGCAGTCGAGTCCGTTGATGGTGCACCGGCCGCGATCCGGTCGCATGAATCCGAGCAGGTGCCGGATGGTGGTGGTTTTGCCCGCCCCGTTTGGGCCGAGATAGCCGAACACCTCGCCCTCATCCACCGAGAACGAGAGGTCGAAGATGCCCTTGCCGCTTCTGTATTGCTTGGTGAGCTTGGTGATCTCGATCATGGCGTCACCTCCCACATGTTTTGAAATCATAGGCTCTTCTGATTTCATATTATTCGTCATCGAACAGCGCACTGTCAACGCAGTCAGCCCGTCGGTGATCACCTCGGGTACTGGATGAGGTGGTGTTGTCGCGCAGCTAGGAGTATCTGGCAGCGGAGTCTCGCCCTGGTCTGTTCCTCGCAGCAGAAGACCTTCCATGCTCCCGGCGCAGGTGGCCCGCGCTCACTTTCGCCGCTGACCTCACCGCAATAGTCATCTTTGGATTCAATTCTCAAGAGGACTGCAGAACTGAAGTGAGAAGTAGTCACCTGTTGCGGGAGGTGGAGGAAGATTGGGTTGTGATGTGAAGCTGTGCCGCGCCCGGGAATCTGATCTGGATCACATAGAGCGCTGGCTGCGGCATCCCGAGGTGAGAAGCAAGATGATGGGAATGAACGAGATGTTCATCCCGGTCACCGGGAGACGCCACCGTGAAATGTACATGATTCTGAACGCGAGTGACGACCGCCCGATCGGGTACGTGGAATTGGCTGACATGAACGCGGCCAGGGGGCGGGCCGAGATCAAGATATGCATCGGAGGCCCTGACGACCGGGGCAAGGGCTGCGGCCGAGAGGCACTGGAGCAGATCACCTCGGCCCTGCGGGAGAGAGGATTCCGCTCAATATACCTGCGGGTGCTGACCGGGAATGAGCCGGCGGTGCGCTGTTACGAGAGGGCCGGGTTCATCAAGACGGGGATACTGCGGGACGACCGTCGGGGGGGAGGCGACATGTTCCTGATGGAGTATCTGGGTTGACGTCTTCCCGAGACGGGAGCTGACCTTGAGGTGCGCCCGGCGAGCCCTGCACCTGGTTGTTTGCAGCAGGGCATGGTGAGCGGAACATATAGAATTGAAGACAGTGATCCTCGCGGAGGACAGCCCGGACCGGCTGGCATCGCCGCAGGTCGCAGCATGAGCGGTCGTTGCCATATCGATCAGGCAGTGGCTTTGACACTGGAGTTCGGTGTCGGAGTCGCCACTATTCGGCTCGGCGCCGCGAGCGGAGGCGGCGAATGCAGCTGTGCGAGCTTTACCGACGCTGATTCGGCCGCAAGACCCAGCCTTGCCCACCTTGACCGTAATCTGCTGCCTTCTGGGAGGCGGTATGATGTATCCTGACCTGGTTGCGCATGATACAGCCTCAATAGTCCCGCCGGACTGATCAGCATCGTCACCTGACCGTCTGATCGGATCAACCGCTCGGTTGCGGAGGTGCGCATCCGCAGTCCCTCGCTCTTCGCGGGGTGCGGGATGTTGTCCTCGGGAACTGTGCAGATGGAGAGGGCCTTGTCCACGTTGAGAGCGAGGCCCTCCCCGTCCACGTTTGATGCTGAGCATGTGCAGGCCGGCGCTTCTCGCTGGCACCTGCCGGATCTGGCGTCTGCACGATACTCTGATCTGTCGCGGTCAGAGGGACGGCCGACGGTGCCTCTGACCACAGGGACGCGGTTGGGGAAGAGATGCCGGTTCAATTGTTGGGAGGACAGTCCGATAGAGTAGTGTAGATGCAGCTCATCACGTTCGGGAGAGGATGGATAGCCTACTTGGGTGCGGAAGGGGCTCACAGCCGCGTCGTAGTTGCCATCGCCACGCCATGTACCTCCTACGGTCCAGGTCCAGAGCGGAGGTGCTGTGCGGGTGAAGCGACGGGAAGTAGTGGTCCTGGTGCAGGATGAGCAGACTTCTGTCGTTTTCGGCATGCCCAGGGGGGTATTGAGGCCGGGGTCTGCGACCGGCTCGTGTCTCTCGATGCCATTGCTCTGTATCTGTCCCAGATCTCGCACCGACGTCTGGTGAGATCGGAGGGAGACTGTGAATCCTAAATGCCGGCATTCTGAGGGGCATTTGCAGGGACAGGCCTTAAGCCTGCTGCTCGACGAGATACAGCGGCTGACGGATGTGGACCTGGGACTGTGCAGGCCGGAGCAGGTGAAGAGACTCCTGGAGTCCACTGGCAGGCGGTACGGCGCTGAGAACTACCTTGGACTGCTCAGGTATCTCCGGGATGACTCCGAGCTGCTGCGGGAATTCAAAGGAAGGATGGGAGAGGATCTGCGATGTCGCTGAATGTGAAGTTCATAAACCCATTCATCTCTGCGGCGTGCCGGGTGCTTGAAATGGAGACGGGTCTGGAGGTCAGACGGGGGCAGGTGTGTCTGCAGAAATCGGGTACTACTTCCAAGCAGGTGACGGTTGCCCTGGGAGTGACGGGAGATGTGACAGGAGCGGTGTTCTACGGCTTCTCGGAGGCGACCTGCCGCGCCATAGTGAGCAAGATGCTGGGGGAGCCGGTTCCCATATTCGACGGGTTGGCGGAAAGTGCCATCGGCGAGATGGGCAACGTGATCACCGGGCTCGCCACCACGGAGCTGGAAAGGGAGGGATTCGTGTGCCACATTGCCCCGCCGACAGTGGTGACTGGGCGCGGAGTGTACATATCCACCCTGGACTTCCACCGGCTGGTCATGCCCCTGGAGACCGACATCGGCGAGGTGGAGATAAACGTCGCCCTGAAGGACTGCGGCGAATGAGGCGGCAGGTTTGCCAGTGAAGAACCGGTTGTGGTCCCAACCGGATGCGGGGGAATGCCACGGCTATCACCGGGCGTGGGCTGCTGCCCAGCCGCAGCTCAGGAGTCTCGACGCCGGGAGGCGAGCAGCATGTCAGCGTAGGCGCCCGTCAGCAAGTGCCCGGGCAGTATGCCCAGGGCATCGATGAGATCCCCGAGGATAGCCCGCGCCTCGTGGCCGTCCCCTGCCTCCTGCAGGGGGCATTCGATCTCGATGAAACGGCCCAGTCTGTCCACATCGTCCAGGTGAATGCGCGTCTGTCCGGCCAGGAAGAGGTGTCGTCTCTTCTCCACTGTCACAACGATGCCGAGAGTCTCGGCCAGGATGTCTCTCATCGCGGCCGGGTCGGTGACGTCGGCCGCCCGGTATTTCGACTGCGACGGGCCGGCGATGTCCTTACGGTGATAGGAGATAAGCCTGGCGGATGCTGCCGAGTCCTCCCCACGGCGCTCCTCGCGTAGCTTGAGTCGGCCGCTGCGGGCATCGAAGAAGGTGTCTCTCTGCCAGAGCAATGCGCAGAATGCTGCGATTTCACCTGCCCGCGCCAGCTGGCGAGTCCAGTCTGAGGCAGTCGCCTTCACTTCCAGGTTTGATGGCACTGCATCCTCCAATCCGACGGAGAGTCCCTACAGATTCCCCCCTGCCTGTCACAGCTATTTGCCCCGGCGACGTCTGAGGGGAAACTCACCGGTGTCCCCCGTCCACCCGTTGCATTCAGGAGGTCCTTCGTATCCCGCGAGGGGAGAGACCGGTGAGACGTGCCATCTCACTGGGATGAGCCGGCCCGGGATGCAGATGATTGCCCTGAGGCATTGCAGTCCGGCGGCAGGATTTCGCTCGCCATCACGATCAGCAGCGATGACCACCATCCTGGTTGAGCCAGTCTCTCGCGGTGGGTTCGCTACGGCTGGTCGTTGTTGTCATCTCTCGCGCGCGGCCTCGATCTCTCCGGAACCCCCTGAGACCGGGGAGGTGGGAAGCCATGCTTCATCATACCAGCAATAGCATGAGGAACACATCATTCCCCTTCATCATGGAGTGCATTATGCTGCCGGCAGTCTTGACTTTCTGAAACCCAAACCATACACTTTAGAGAAACAACAAAACGGAGGATATGCTGTGATGGGAAGGAGTAGGCCTGAGGTTTCCTCAGAGATGGGGGCTCACCGGCTGCGAGGTCTCCTGGTTCAACCCAGGCCGAACGTCGTCCCGGAGCGGATCAGCTGAAAGACCAGTAGGCTGATACGGTTGACCGCCGTTACAGGTCGAAAGCGCCCCGGGGGCTTTCCCCGGGGAACTAAGGTGGTACCGCGAATTCCGCCCCCCTTCGCCCTTAGGTGGAGGGGGGTTGTCTGTTCATGGGATGGAAGGGGGAAAGATGATGGCAGAAGGAAGCAGGGACGGGAGACTTCCCCCGCGGTACGATCCCGCGGGTGTCGAGGAACGCATCTACGATTTCTGGCGCGAGGGGGGCTTCTTCCGGGTCGACGTCGACCCCGACCGGCAGCCGTACGTGATAATGATGCCGCCTCCGAACGTGACAGATGTCCTGCACGTCGGACACGCGCTGAATAACTCGCTGCAGGATGCCCTCATACGCAAGCACCGAATGGAGGGGTTCAACACGCTGTGGCAGCCCGGGACCGATCATGCGGGCATTGCCACCCAGCGGATGGTGGAGCGGAGCCTCAGGGAAAGGGGCCTGGACCGGCACCAGCTGGGGCGGGAGGGCTTTCTGTCTGAGACGTGGAAGTGGAAGGAGAAGTACGAGGCGAACATCATCCGCCAGCTGGAGAAGCTGGGCGTATCACCTGACTGGGAGCGCATTCGATTTACCATGGATGATGGGTTGTCTCGCGCGGTCAGGGAGGTCTTCGTGCGCCTTTACGAGAAGGGGCTGATATACCGCGGGGACTACCTGATCAACTGGTGCACGGATTGCGCCACCGCCATCAGCGACATCGAGGTGGAACACGAGGAGAGGGAGGG
>JAWOBW010000280.1:0-3350 GCA_046484105.1 Bacillota bacterium | reverse complement strand
CTGTAGAACGTGCTCATAGAGGCCGGTGCTGGATGATACCGGTATTGGGGCACGGCAGAGGTATTCCAGGATAAGGGGGTGCAACATGCATCCGTTGATTGAGAGAGTGAATGCTCGCCGCGAACAGATGCTGGAGTTTCTGGAGATTCTGGTCAATACTGACTCGCCAAGCACCGAACCCGAGCTCACCTCTGCCATAAGTAGAATTGTCGGCGACCGGTGTGAGGAGCTGGGGGCGGAGGTGGAATACATCCGTCGAGAGGGAGTCGGCGATCACATGAAGGCCGTCTGGCGAGGAGACGGTCCGGAGACTGGGGGGCTGCTGATACTGTGTCACCTTGATACGGTGTGGCCGGCGGGTGAGGCCGCTCGCAGACCGTTCCAGGTGGAGGGCAACCGCGCCACCGGCCCCGGGGTGCATGACATGAAGGGCGGGGTCGTGCAGACCCTGTTCACGTTGGAGGAAGTCCTGGGCAGAGAGGATCCGCCAGAGGGATCGATCACGCTGTTGTGCAACACCGATGAGGAGATTGGAAGTGCAACCTCACGCGACGTGATCGAGTCACTGGCCCTTCAGTCGAGGGCAGTTCTGGTACTCGAGCCTCCGGTTTCCCCCGACGGGTCACTGAAGACCTTCCGCAAGGGAGTGGGAAGCTTCGCAATTGAGGTGACCGGTCGGGCGGCGCACGCCGGTGCTGACCACAGCGTCGGCATAAGTGCGGTGGAGGAGATGGCCAGGCAGATACAGTATTTACACTCATTGAGCGACCGTGAGACGCAAACCACAGTGAACGTCGGGGTGGTCAGAGGCGGCAGCCGGTCCAATGTGGTGGCGGCGGACTGTCACGCGGAGGTGGATGTCCGGGTCATGACCGCCGAGGAGGGTCGCCGCATGGAGAGGGTCATGCGGGATCTTGAGCCCTTCCTCGAGGGGGCACAAATCCAGGTCTCCGGCGGGGTTGAGCGACCTCCGATGGAGAGGACGGATGCCATTGTCGAGATGTTCGAGGTGGCCAGGGAGTTGGGTAAGGAATTGGGACTGGACATAACTGAGGCCGGGACCGGCGGGGCAAGCGATGGCAACTTCACCGCGGCCCTGGGGATACCCACGCTGGATGGGCTGGGTGCAGTGGGCTCGGGTGGACACGCCCTGCACGAGTGCATTGAGGTGGACGCCATGATTGGGAGGACTGCCCTGTTGATTCGTCTGCTGCAGGAGATCTGATTGCTTCGCCGGAGGGGGGATCACAGTGCGTCTGGGGATTATTGGAAACAGGAACAAGGACCCGGAGGGGATTCACGCCAGGCGCGTGGTCAGCTGGCTCGAGGAACGAGGTATCGGGGTCTTCGTCAACGACGAACTGGCGGATAAGCTCGACCGCTCCCGGGTGCCGCCGTTGAGTTGGCCGGAGTTGGGTGTTGCGTTCGTCGTGGTTCTGGGGGGAGATGGCACCCTGCTTCGCGCGGCCAGGAACCTGGCGCACCTGAGGCTGCCGATGCTGGGAGTGAATCTTGGTCATCTGGGCTTTCTCACCGAGGTCGAGACGGCGGACCTGTATGAGGTTCTACCCGAGTTCCTCGACGGCCACTACACGGAGGATTCCCGGCATTTCATCGAGGCGTCAGTCAGGCGCTCCGATGAGGTGATCGCTGACTATCTGGCTCTCAATGACGTGGTCATAGGCAAGGGAAGCTTCTCGCGCATGGTCAACATCCGAACCTGGGTGGACGGAGCATTGATGGCGAGCTTCCCCGCCGACGGCCTGATTCTCAGTACCGCCACCGGATCCACGGCTTACTCTCTCTCTGCAGGTGGCCCGGTCATCCATCCTGAGCTGGAAGTGATGCTAATCACACCCGTTTGCCCTCACTCCTTTTTCGCCCGTCCGGTGCTGGTGAGCCGCGATCAGGTTGTCCAGGTCCGGGTGGAGGTTCGTCACCGAGGGGTGCCGTCAGTCACCGTGGACGGCAATGAGGGCCGGAACCTGAAACCCGGTGAGCACGTTGAGGTGCGCCTGTCAGATCGGAAGGTGACTCTAATGCGGCGGAAAAACTGGAACTTCTACGAGGTACTGCATAGGAAGCTTGCGCAGAGTGAGGGTGCACAATGCGAGCCGTACGATCTGTGATTCTCGGACATCTGGCGGTTAAGGACTTTGCCCTCATAGAGGATGTGGAGGTTGAGCTGCAGCCCGGTCTGAACATCATCACAGGAGAGACAGGAGCTGGCAAGTCTCTTTTCGTCGACGCGGTCGAGATTTCCCTCGGGCGGCGGGGGTCGTCTGAGTTCATCCGCACCGGAGCGCCGGAATCAGTGCTCCAGGCCCTGTTCTTCATACCAGATCCTGACTTTCGCGGAGGGCTTCTCGAGCGCCTGGGCATTCAGGATGAAGGGGGACAGGTTTTGGTGGAGAGGCTGCTGCGCCGTGACGGCAATAATCGTGCGCGAATCAACGGTCGGCTGGCGAGTGTGACCACCATCAGGAACCTGGCCTCGGCCATAGTGGACCTGCACGGACAGGGCGAACAACACGGTCTTCTCAGCAGCGCGGAGCAGCTGGAGATGCTGGATTCTCTGGCCGGGGAAAGGGTGCCGGAGCTCAGGGAACGGGTGGCTGAGCTCCACCGTGAGCTGAATCAGACCAGACGCAAGATTCTGGAAAACCTCGGTGACGAGAAGGAGCGGGCCCGGCAGCTCGACCTGCTGCAGTACCAGTTGCGGGAGATCGACGAGGCCCGCCTACAGCCCGAGGAGGAGGAAGAGCTGCAGCAGAGGAGGAGAATTCTCGGGAATCTCGACCTGCTGCGGACGGGGGCGGCGGAGTTTTCGGGGCTGGTGATGGAGGGAGCCCCGGGGCGTCGACCTCTGGTCGACCAGATGGGAGAGCTGGAGGGATCCCTGCGCCATCTGGCGGACATTGATGAGGATCTGGGTGAGCCTCTGGAGAGACTGCGGGCTGCGAGGTTCGAAATCGAGGAGGTCGCGCGCACTCTGCGCCACTACCGCGAGGCACTGGACTTCGATCCCCGCGAGCTACACCGGGTCGAGGAACGTCTTGATCTGATCGGTGCGCTGAAGCGCAAGTACGGCAGCTCTGTACGGGAGGTGCTTGAGTATCGAGACGGGGTCGCCCGGGAGATGGAGGACATTGAGAATTCCCGGGAGCGAGTGGAGGCCCTGCGACAGAGAGAGGTAGTCCTGGTCGAGGAACTGGGCGCAGTCGCGGCGGATCTCAGTGATCTACGCAAAGCGGCGGCATCTCAGGTTGAGGTCCGGGTGGAGGAGGAACTGGCCGATCTGTCCATGGAAAACACCGAGTTTGACATATCTTTCAGTTGTGTACCGGACG
>JAWOBW010000277.1:0-3177 GCA_046484105.1 Bacillota bacterium | reverse complement strand
GCCAGCTGGAGGTGCTCTCCCTCGCGGTATTCAGTGACGGAGAACGGTCCGGTTCCGACCGGGTGAAAGCCGGAAACCCCGCCGTCGGAGCGGGAGACGGTGACGGTCTCGTAGGTCTCGACCGTCTCCCGGTTCAGGATGAATGCGGCCGGGGTGGCCAGGAGGTTGAGAAAGGTGGCCCGGGGCTGCTCCAGGGTTATGCTGACGGTGTATTGGTCCTTTACCTCGATGCCGGCCACCTCGTTGCTCTCCCCGGCCGAGTACTGTCTGGCGCCCAGGATGTCCTCGAGGATCCATGCCCGGGGGGATCCGGTCTGCGGTGACAGGAGCCGGAGGAATGAGAAGAGGACGTCGTCTGCGGTGAACCGGTGTCCGTTGCTGAAGGTCACATCCTCGCGCAGGTGGAACGTGTACTGCAGGCCGTTGCGCTTGACTTCCCAGCTCCTCGCCAGATCCGGTTCGGGCGTCATATCCCGTCCGCACCGGACCAACCCGTTGTACAGGAGTGCCGCCAGGCGCCCCTCGTCCAGGGTGACGATCTGGGCCGGATCGAGGGTGTGCGGCATTGTGCCCAGGACTTCCATCCACAGGCCGCCGTATTCTCCCTCAATCTGTACTTCATCCTCCTCCTCGGGCTCCGGCACCCACTCCCGGGCCTCCGGGCGCCAGCTGCTGACCCAGGCGGAGGTGCAGCCGGACAGAAGGAGGAGGACTGCGGTGGCAAAGGCCAGCATTGCGGTCCAGCTTCTGAACATGGTATAGCCCCTCACCGAGATTTTGCTCCCTCGCTCATACCTATGAATCCGGTGCGGGAGACAGAACCCATCCGGCGAGAAGATGCATCCTATGACGAGGGTCTGGGCTCCTCATCGTCCTGTTGCTTGGCCGCGAGACGTTCCTCCCTCTCCTTGAGTCTCTGCTCAATTATCCGCCTTCGCTTTCTCTCTTCATCTCTCGAGGCGGAGTTGATCAGCGAAAGGCCCACAACTCCCACCCACAGTCCCAAGAAGAAGGGCCAGGTGCTTTCAATACCGAACAGTCTCTGGGAGAGCATCAGTACGATCGCTACGGCGATAACCACAAACCCCCAGGCGGCGCGGCCCAATTAGGACACCTCCCAATGGTAAAGAATCTGACGTTCAGTTGCTTTACTTCTATGAGATGAGTGTGTTCACCTGCCCCGGGCCGACCGCCTCCGGCCGGCCGGGGCACCTCTTCCGCCGCCGCGAAGGGCGCGTCGAGGCGATTGAACGTGCGCCGGCAGATCTGACGGATTGACGATTGCCCGCACCGTTTTCTTCGTGTATAGTGACAGGAGTGTCCGCAAAAACGTACCGAATCGACTTCATTGACGAGATGCTGGTCAGTCTGTATAATTAGTTCGATCATCGAAGATTTAGGGGTGTGTTGACTGATGAGCACAATCTGGCGACTGCTCGGTTACCTGCGCAGGTACCCGAAGTGGGTGGCCTACTCACTGCTTTGCATGCTCGGGCTGGTGGGTATGGCCTTCGTTGTTCCGTGGCTCACCAGATACGTCATCGACATGGCAATCATAGATCAGCAGTGGCACCTGCTGCTGCCCCTGGCGCTGGCCGTGGTGGGGGCGGCTGTGTTGCAGAGCCTGTTCGTTTTCGGACGACGCTACTCCTCGGCCCTGGTCGGGCAGAGCGTCATATATGACTTGCGGAATGAACTGTATCGGCATCTACACCAGCTGCCCTTCAGCTTTTATGACCACGCTCAGACCGGGCAGCTGATGTCCAGGGTGACGCAGGACGTGGAGACTATGCGCAGGTTCCTCGGTTTTGGAGTGGTGAACCTGGCCCGGTCCATATTGATGTTCTTTGGGGTCCTGATCTTCCTTCTGTACATCAACTGGGAGCTGACCCTGCTGATTCTGCTCACTGCACCGCCCCTGGCATTCACCGTCTGGCAGTTCTCCCGGCGGGTCAGACCAATGTACCGGCAGCTTCAGCAGCGGCTGGCGGAGTTGACCGCGGTGCTGCAGGAGAACGTGAGCGGCATCCGGGTGGTGAGCTCCTTCGCCCGGGAAGAGTACGAGATAGAGAAGTTCGATGAGCAGAACCGGGCATACCTGGAGAAGAACATCGAGACCGTGCGCAACTGGGCCTTCTTCTTCCCTCTCATGAACATGATCACCGGCATGGGAACGGTGATCATACTGTGGTACGGCGGTCGCCAGGTGATGGCCGGCGTGATGACGCTGGGCTGGCTCATCGCCTACACCCAGTATCTGAACATGTTGTTGGGTCCGTTGCGGATGATGGGCTGGCTGGTTAACCTGTTGGAGAGAGCCGTCGCATCGGGACAGAGGGTATTTGAGATTCTCGACACCAGGTCTGACATCGAGGAGAAACCGGATGCGATAGTGCTGCCGGAGGTCAGGGGGCACGTGCAGCTGCGGGATGTCTGGTTCAGGTATGATGACGGCGGCCGGTGGGTGCTGCGCGGGATCAACCTCGATGCCCCGGCCGGTGGACGGGTCGCCCTTCTGGGAGCGACGGGTTCGGGCAAGACCACCGTCATCAACATGATACCCCGTTTCTACGATCCCTGCCGGGGCAGTGTTCTCCTCGACGGGCACGATCTGAAGGACCTCAGCCTGAACACGGTGCGCAGGAGCATCGGCATGGTGATGCAGGAGACTTTCTTATTCTCCGCACCGATTCGGGAAAACATAGCTTACGGCAGGCCGGATGCCAGTATGGAGCAGATAGAGGAGGCGGCCAGGGCGGCGCAGATTCACGACTTCATCCTCAGCCTTCCCGAGGGGTACGATACCGTGGTCGGAGAGCGGGGAGTGGGCCTGTCCGGAGGCCAGAAGCAGCGGGTGGCCATTGCCCGGGCGCTGCTGCTCAACCCCCCGATTCTGATCCTGGACGATTCGACGTCGAGTGTGGACGTGGAAACCGAGCACCTGATACAGGACGCCCTGGACAATCTGATGGAGGGACGAACCAGCTTCGTCATTGCCCAGCGTCTCTCTTCCATCCGCAATGCCGACCAGATCATAGTGCTGGACCGGGGCGAGGTGGTGCAGAGGGGTGATCACGAGACGCTGCTGCGGGAGCCGGGCATCTATCACGAGATCTACCAGCTGCAGTCGAAAGGACAGGATGAACTGTCGGAGGAGCTGTTCGAGAGGGCCAGGAA
>JAWOBW010000260.1:0-7570 GCA_046484105.1 Bacillota bacterium | reverse complement strand
GAGGGCGCAGAGGCGTGGGCCGAGAAGTGGGCGGAACTGAACGATCCCCGGGCGGGCCAGCCCCTGCTGAACCGGGGGGTGGGCCAGATCGCCCCGCCGGGCTCCACCTTCAAGATGGTTACGGCCCTGGCTGCACTGGAGGACGGTCTGAACCCGGCTGTGACCCAGACCTGCCCTGGTGCCCTGGACATATTCGATCAGAGCTACGGCTGCTGGAAGACCCACGGCGTTGTGGACTTGCAGAGGGCGATTGCCGAGAGCTGCAATGTCTACTTCTACCGCGCCGGACTGCAGGTGGGAATCGATGCCATTGTCGAGATGGCGAGGGCATTCGGTCTGGGCGAGCCCACCGGAATCCTCGGTCTTCCGCCGGGTGAGGAGAGCGGCGGCATTCTGCCGGACAGGGTGTGGAAGCAGGAGAATCTGGGCGAACCCTGGTATCCCGGAGAGACCCTGATGGCGGCCATCGGACAGGGATTTCACGCCTACACTCCCCTGCAGCTGGCCAGCTACGTGGCCACCATTGCCAGCGGAGGCGTCCGCTATCGGCCCTATATCGTGCAGCGCGTCGCGGGGGAGGATGGAGAGGTGCTGTGGGAGGCGGCTGCACAGGTGGTGGCGCAGCTGCCCGCTTCGGAGAGTAGCATCCGCCTGGTTCAGCGGGGAATGGAGGGGGCCACCGCCCCCGGGGGATCGGGGCACTGGCGCTTCCGTGATTATCCCCGGGAACGCCCCGACGGCAGCGGTGTGATTGCCGTGGCGGGAAAGACTGGCACCGCGGAGGTGGGCAGCCTGGACCGAAGGCGGGAGAGTCACGGTGCGTTCGTCGCCTACGCCCCGGCTGATGATCCGGAGATCGCGGTGGCAGTGGTGATCTATCACGGCGGCGGCGGATCCCTGGCGGCGGCGCCGGTGGCGCGGGTTATCATCGACGAGTACTTCGGTTTCCCCGTGCTGCCGGAAGACAGCAGATGACAGGATCCGCGCAGATAGAAGAGTGATGTTGAAATGGGGCGAAAGCCGTAGGAATACGCAGTTTGCACGGGCGTGGAGCCCTTAATCGCTGATGAGGGAGGATATTCGCCATATAAGGCGAAGTATTCCCCACATCATTCGAGGAGGGTTCCGACGTGGACGGCAACATGGTCACTTTCAAGGGGAGTAGGAACGGGCTTTACATCAATCTGGCGGAGGGACCAACCTATGAAGTCCTGCTCGAGGAGTTGAACGGCAAGCTGGCCGCCGCCAGGGGGTTCTTTCGGGGGTCGGAAGCTGTCGTCGATGTCGGCAGTCGCGTTCTCACCACGGAGCAGCTGGTGGTGCTCGAGAGAAGACTGCGTACGACCGGGGGATTTGACCTGATGCAGGTGGTGCACGAGCCGGCCGAGGCCGGGGACGGGCGCAGGCGGGGGGCGGACCGGGCCAGGGTGGTGCGAAGAACCCTGCACTCGGGTCAGAGCATCAGCCACAATGGCAATGTGATCGTCGTCGGGGATGTGAATCCCGGGGCCGAGGTGGTGGCGGCGGGAGACGTGTTCATCCTGGGTCGCCTGCGGGGAATCGTTCACGCGGGCGCCGGTGGCCACCATTCTGCCGTGGTGGTCGCCTTCCGCATGGAACCGATCCAACTGCGGATCGGCGAGGTGATCACCCGGTCGCCAGCAGGAAGACAGGAGTCCAACCTGCCCGAGGTTGCCCGCCTGCAGGATGGTGTTATAGTGGTGGAGGAGTATCATCCCAGCCGCGGCAGTCTGGACGGCAGAGCAGTGCATGAGTGACATTTCAGGCCCATATCCCGGTGGCGCCGCGGCGCCAAATCTGGGGGCAAAGGAGTGTGACGAACCTGGTGAGGGGCCGGCAGCGTCCCGCGCTGCCTGGACTGTGTGCCGGGGGAAACCGCACACATGTCGCACCAGGGACAGTATTGGGAGAGACAATGGTAGTCACCTCAGGAAAGGGAGGCGTGGGCAAGACGACGGCCACGGCCAACATCGGGTCAGCCCTGGCCAGCCTGGGATACCGGGTGGCCCTGGTTGATGCCGACATTGGCCTCCGCAATCTGGACGTCGTGCTCGGTCTGGAGAACAGGATCGTATACGATCTGGTAGATGTGGTCGAGGGATTCTGCCGATTGAAGCAGGCGATGATAAAGGACAAGCGCACGGAGGGGCTCTACCTCCTGCCGGCGGCCCAGACCAGGGACAAGTCCGCGGTGAATCCCGAGCAGATGCGCCGGATCTGTGACCAGTTGAAGGAGACAAACCTGGCGATGGAGGCCGGTGGCGCCGAGTACCTGGACTATATACTGGTCGATTCTCCGGCGGGCATCGAGCAGGGTTTCCGCAACGCGGTGGCGGGTGCGGACCGGGCCTTCATCGTGACCACCCCGGAGGTGTCGGCCGTTCGGGACGCAGACCGGATCATCGGCCTGCTGGAGGCGGAGAATCTTCCGCGCCCGCAGCTGATCATCAACAGGTTCCGACCCGGCATGGTGCGGAGTGGGGACATGATGGACATTGAGGACATGATTGACATACTGGCCATCGCCCTGCTGGGTGTGGTGCCCGAGGATGACGCGATTGTGGTGGGTGCCAACCGGGGCGAGCCGGTGGTGGGCAATTCGGGTTCTCAGGCCGGTCGGGCGTTCAAGAACATCGCCCGCAGGATCACCGGTGAGGAGGTCCCCTTCATGGAGATGGATTCGAACCTGTCGGTTTTTGGGTGGCTCGGCCAGCTTTTTGGTCTTCGCCAGCGTTGAGGGGGGGTTGCCATGGGTTTTCTGGACGGACTATTTGGCAGGCGCAAGCCCAGCAAGCAGATAGCCAAGGAGCGGCTGCAGTTGGTCCTCAGCCACGACAGGATGAGAATTCCCGCCGGGATACTGGAGCCGCTGAAGGACGATCTCATCCGGGTCATATCCAACTACATCGAGATCGACGAATCCGGTATCACTGTCGAGTTCGGCAACTATGACGGTCAGAGGCGGTCGCTGGTGGCGAGCATTCCGGTGATCGGAATGAGGCGGGATCGCGTCCGCTGAGAGGGGAAGTGTGCCTTTGGGGCGCCTGCTGCGGCGGGTAGATTGGGTGCTGGTCCTGACTGTAGTCGTGATCATGGCCCTGGGACTCACCATGATTGCCGGGTCGACGGCCGAGGGCTGGCGCACGGTCATGGACTCATCCTATGTCAGGCGACAGGGGATCTTCGCCCTCCTGGGGCTGGGGGCGATGTTCCTTTCCCTGTCGGTCGATTACCGGTACCTGCGCAGCCTGTCACGCTTCTTCTACGTGGTGTCCCTGGGTCTGCTCGGGGCAGTGCTCGGGTACGGGGTGACGGCCGGAGGTGCCACGAGGTGGCTGCTGATCGGCCCGCTGCGGTTTCAGCCGACGGAAGTGGTCAGGATCATGGTCATCCTGACCCTGGCAAACCAGGTGACGGCCCCCAGCAGAAGCCGCAGTGACGAGTACACCTGGGCTGATTTCGGATGGTCGGTACTGCACGTCGGGCTGCCGGCGTTGCTGGTCTTGGCTCAGCCGGACCTCGGCAGCGCGCTGGTGTTCGGTGCCGTCCTGCTGGGAGAACTCTACCTGGGCGGCTTCAATCCCTGGCGCCTTCTTGCCGTGGCGGCCGCCGCCGGTGCGGGGGTGTGCGGCACCCTGGTGGCATATCTCAGGTATGACGTCGAGATCCCCTTTCTCAAGCCCTACATGGTCAACCGGCTGGTGGCTTTCGTGGATCCGACGGCGGATCCCACCGGAGCCGGATACCACCTACAGCAGTCCATAATTGCCATAGGATCAGGTCGGCTCACCGGCAACGGTCTCTTCCGGGGAGCGGGTGCCCAGCTGCACTTCCTTCCGGAACAGCACACGGACTTCATCTTTTCCGCCCTCGGTGAACAGGTCGGATTCGCCGGCGTTGCCTTGCTCCTCCTCGCTTTCACGGTGATGTTTTTGCGCATGCTATCCGCGGCCGCGGGGGCGGGGGCGGGTGATCGTTACGGAGCGGTGCTCGTGGGCGGCGTGGTGGCCATGCTGCTGTTCCGCGTGGTTGTCAATGTCGGAATGACTGTCGGCATCATGCCCATCACTGGTCTGCCCCTGCCATTCGTCAGCTATGGCGGCACCGCCCTGGTGGCGGACCTAATATGCGTGGGACTGGTGTTGAATGTAGGCATGCGGCGTCACAGGATCCGCTTCTGATCCTCCCCTCCACCCTTCCTGCATAAAGGGGAGATTGCACAAGTATAATTTATGTGCAATGGAAGTGAGGAGAGGACAGGCGCCGATGAGACGCTTACCCAGCCAAGTTGCCTCGCAGCGGGAGGGATCTCTGCAACGCCTATCTGCCCGGACGGGCGGGCGGAGGCCGTCGCTTGGCCGCATTGAATCCCTCGTCCGGAGCAGGCTGGCACGCCAGATTGTCTACTCCATCCTGCTGCTCCTCGTGGTCTTGATCGTACGCTGGGCACCGGTGGCCTTCATGGACGGGGCGCGGGCCGCGGTCTTTCGGGTGCTCACCGAGGAGACCGACTGGGTTCACCTCTTCGGGCAGGTGTGGGAGCGGGTTGAGGATGTGCCGGTCCTGGGGGATGCGCCGATTCCGTCGTGGCTGGCACTGGGCGGCGGCGATGTGACCGCATTCATCCCTCCGGTCGAGGGAGAGGTCCTGTCCCGTTTTGGCTGGCGCCAGGATCCCGAGACCGGCGAGGAGGTCTTTCACACCGGAGTGGATCTGGCCGCCGGCGAGGGCACCCCGGTGCTGGCATCTGCCGAGGGCACGGTTCTGAGGGTGTGGGAGGATGAGCTGTACGGTCTGGTGGTGAAGCTGGCCCATGACGGGGATTTCTCCACGCTGTACGCCCATCTCGGGGAAGTGAAGGTGGCCGAGGGTGATGCGGTCGAGAGGGGAGAGGTGATAGCCCTCTCCGGCAGCTCGGGCAGAACCACCGGACCTCACCTGCACTTCGAGATCCACGTCGCCGGGAAAGCGGTGGATCCCGAACCTCAGCTGATGCGAGAGGAGGACAGGTGAATTCCCTCGTGCGCACTGAGGTGGCCTTCTACCTCGGGGGCAGCCGGGTTTCCATTCACTACTCCACGTTGTTGCTGCTGGTCTGGGCGGTCGCGTCCGGACGTTGGCCGGAGATGGCCATCCTCGGTGCAGTCCTGATCACTCACGAGATGGCTCACTACATAGCCATGAGAGGATACGGCCTGACCCTGACTGGCATCCAGATTTTTCCCTTCGGTGCCAGGATGCAGATCAGTGGCACATCGGGCAGGCCCGACGTGGAGGTGCCCGTCGCCCTGGCTGGGCCCCTGAACAACTTCATGCTCCTGGGACTTGGCCTGCTGCTGGGATCGGTCGGATGGGGAGGGGGGTACCTGTGGGATTTCTTCCTGGCTGCCAACCTCGCCCTGGCCTTGTTCAACCTGATACCTGCTCTCCCTCTCGACGGCGGGCGCCTGCTGCGCAGCTACCTCAGCGAGGGGGTGGGTGTGGCCCGCGCAAGTCGCATCATGGCAGACTGGGGAATGTGCTGGGGAGTACTCCTCGTCGCCGTCGCCGCCTACCTGGGCATGACGTTTGACACCTATCTCTGGGCATTCTGCGCGGTTGGTGTCATACTGTTCATGACTGCCCTGGGAGAAAAGCGGGATGCGCCGGCCGTTCCCCTGGGGAATCTGTATCGCCGCCGACCGCGGCGACGCGGGCGTGTCCCCCCGCCGATCGAGCACCTGAGCGCCTACGGGGAGGAGACGGTGGTGAGCGTGAGCCGGCGCCTGGGCAGCTACGGATATGCCGTCATATGGGTTCTGGACCGGAACCTTCGCATAATGGGAAAGGTCACCGAGGAGGACCTGCGCGGGGCAGTCAGCTCGGGCAGGGCGGATGAACCGCTTAAGAACCTGCTGGAGTGAACGTGGGACAGGTTTCCTCTTCCACAACCTGTGATGCGCAATCCGAGGTTTCTGTTGGTGTGAATCATTCTATATAATGGATTGAGGGACAAGCCAGTTTGAAGGGAGTGAGATATTGAACCTGGCCCGGTGTGTTGACGATCTGCTGCCGCAGGTTGATCGCCCCAGCAGATACATGGGGGGCGAGCTGCATGCAGTTGAGAAGGACTGGGACGAGACCCCGGTGAGATTTGCCCTCGCCTATCCCGATCTGTATGAAGTGGGGATGTCCCATCTGGGAACGCAGATACTGTACGGGATCCTCAATGGTCATCCACAGTGTCTGGCGGAGCGGGTATTCAGCCCCGCCGGGGATATGGAGAAACTATTGCGGGAGAGGGAAGTCCCGCTCTTCTCGCTGGAGAGTCGACGCCCGGTGAGGGATTTTGACCTTCTGGGCATCACCCTGCAGTATGAGATGACGTACACCAACGTTCTCAACCTCCTTTCCCTGGCATCAATCCCACTGCGAGCGGAGGAGCGGGGAGAATCCGACCCCTTCGTGGTGGCGGGAGGACCGTGTGTGTTCAACATCGAGCCGATGGCCCCCTTCTTTGACTTTGCGGTACTCGGCGACGGCGAGGAGGTCTCTGTCGAGATCGTCGACACCCATCTCGAGTGGGCCGGGCAGGGACGTCCCGGCGGGCGGCGGGGATTTCTGGAGATGGTCGCGGAGCTGGAGGGGGTTTATGTGCCCTCCTTCTACCGGCCGCACTACGGCGGGCGGGGAGAATTCCTGGGAATGGAGTCACTGCGCGGGGCGCAGAGGATCCTGAAGCGGACCGTCCTCGACCTGACGGAGGCCCCCTTTCCCATCCGGCCAGTGGTTCCCTTTGCGGAGATGGTCCACGACCGGGCCGCCGTGGAGTTGTTCAGGGGGTGTACCCGCGGCTGCAGGTTTTGCATGGCGGGAATGGTCTACCGGCCCGTCCGGGAGCGGAAGCCGGAGGCGGTGGTGGACCTCTGCTATGAGACGGTGGGGAACACGGGATACTCGGAAGTATCTCTGTCGTCCCTTTCCAGTACCGACTACTCCGGGATCGAAGAGGTTATGGACGAGCTGACGGAAAGGTTTGCCCGGTCCCGCACCAGCGTTTCGCTGCCGTCGCTGCGCATTGACGAGTTTTCGGTGAAGATGGCCCAGAAGGTCAGGGAGGTTCGCCAGACGGGAATCACACTGGCGCCCGAGGCGGGAACGCAGCGCCTGCGGGACGTCATAAACAAGGGTGTTTCGGAGGAGGACTTCGTCAACTCATTGAAGGCAGCCTTCGCCTCGGGGTGCGACACGGTCAAGCTGTATTTCATGATCGGTCTGCCCACGGAGAAGGATGAGGACGTTCGCGGGATCGTGAGCCTCGTGCGATCGGCGCGGGAGCTTTACCATACCTTCAGGGAGTCCAGGCGTCGCCTGCGCATCAACCTGAGCGTGGCCTGCTTCATACCGAAACCCCACACCCCCTTCCAGTGGGAGCCCCAGCTTTCGGTGGAGGAGTTTCAGCGGCGGATACAGCTGCTGCAGGATGAGCTGCCCCGGCGGGGAGTCAAGTTCAGCTGGCACGAGCCGGGGATGAGCCTGATTGAGGGCGTACTCTCGCGCGGTGACCGCC
>JAWOBW010000176.1:0-7641 GCA_046484105.1 Bacillota bacterium | reverse complement strand
GGTGATCATTGCCGACGCGGGAACCCCCACCCCGTACCTCGCTGCCTACTACCCGGTGCGATGTCCGGGTAAGAACCTCTTCGCCGCGCGGGCCCATGGCCCCCTGGGCTATGCCCTGCCCGCCGCGCTCGGGGCCAGTGTGGCGCGTCCTGACTCAACAGTCGTCGCCCTGACCGGCGACGGCAGCCTGGGAATGGTCATCGGCGAGATCGAGACGCTGGTGCGCGAGGGCGGTAACATAGTCATCCTACACCTGCGCAATGAAACCTTCGGCTGGATAAAGATGTTGCAGAAGATGTACTATGGGGAGCGCTACTTCTCTGTCGATTTTGACCCCCGTTCCGACTACGCCGATGCCGCCCGCGCCCTGGGAGCCCGGGCGACCCGGGTCACCGACGCCGATTCCCTGCGCACCGCCCTCACCTCCGCGCTCGGAGAGAAGATCTCCTTCATAGAGGTGCAGGTGCCGCCGGAAATCCAGGTGACTCCGCCCGTGGCGGCCTGGGAGCGGGACGTGGAGATTCCCGCCGAGCAGCGGTCGCGCCGCAGCTACTGACGAACCGGGCGGGAGGGAGGCACCTCAACCTCCCCTCCCGCCCCCCCAGCCACCTGACCGGCAGCGGCCTGGGCAGGATGATCACCGGCGTCCCCTCCTCCACCCGGGCGAAGAGTCTCCTCACGTCCTCCTCGCGCATCCTGATACAGCCTCCGGAGACGTATCCGCCTATGGACGATGGTTCGTCGGTGCCGTGAATACCGAATCTGCGCCCGTCCTCGTCCCCCGGAACCGACAGCCCCAGCCACCGCGTTCCCAGCTGCGGGTTGGACTCTCCCGGCTTCAGCACCTCCCGGACCACGATGGTGAAGCGCCCCGTCGGGGTCAGACCCGCCTCCCTGCCCGTTCCCACGTCATAGGAGGTCACCTCACCGTCGCAGTAGTGGTGCAACCGGTTGCGAAAGGTGTCCACGATTATGTGTTCCCCGCTCTCGGCTGGCGGGGGAAACCACAGATGAAGCCACCAGAGGGCGGCGATGACCACCCCGGAGGCGGCCACTGTCAGGATTGTCCGGCAATACCGTCGACCTGTCATGATATACATAGGATGCCGGCGACGGGGGCAACTTACACGCGCGACCTCAGCTACATCTGGAGGAAGGGATGACCAGACGAGAACTCATGACCCCGGTCCTCATACTGGCGGTAGTGGCTGCGACGTTGCTCATCGTTAATCTTCCCCGGAGAGAGTCCCCACCCGCCCCCCTCTACCAGTACAGTGATCTCATCGAGAGATGGGCCGGCGAGTACCGGGTGGACCCGCACCTGGTGGCGGCGGTAATCGAGAATGAATCGGCCTTTGACCCGCAACGCCTGTCTCCCGAGGGTGCAGTGGGCCTGATGCAGATCCTCCCCTCCACCGCCGAGATCAGCGCCGCAGCGGTGGGAATGTCGGATTTCACCGCGGACAGGCTGTGGGATCCATCGGTCAACATACGCCTGGGAACTCACTACCTGGCGACGCTCCTCGAGGATTTCGCCGACGATAACGTCGCCTCTCTCGCCGCCTACAATGCGGGGCCGGGACAGGTGCAGAAGTGGCAGCAGACGGAGCGCTGGCAGAGGCGCTCAGGCGTGGATCGGATCCCGCTGATGGAGACCCGCAGCTACGTCCTGCTCGTGCTGGAGGACTATGAGCGCTTCAGCCGCAGCCGTTCGGAATGAACCGGGGCAGGAATGACCCACCCGCGGGACGAAATCCATAGAGACCCTGCATCAAGGAGGAAACAGGACCATGAAATACGACCCACTGCTGCACCCGTACCCATCGAGGAGAATGACAGTGTATTCGAAGAGAGGGATGGTGGCCACCTCACAACCCCTGGCGGCGCAGGCCGGCCTGACCATTTTGCAGCGGGGCGGCAATGCCGTGGACGCAGCGGTGGCGACCGCCGCCTGCCTGACGGTGGTGGAGCCCACCTCCAACGGAATCGGCAGCGACGCCTTTGCCCTGATCTGGACCGGGGATCGACTGCACGGTCTGAATTCCAGCGGACCCGCTCCCGCCGCCATCTCAATAGACGAAGTCAGGCAGGCCGGGCACAACGAGATGCCCCGCTACGGCCCCATTCCGGTCAACGTGCCCGGCGCGCCCGCGGCCTGGGCCGCCCTCAACGGGCGCTTCGGGCGCCTGCCGCTCACTGAGGTAATGCGTCCCGCGGTCGAATATGCCGAGGAGGGCTACCCCCTCTCCCCCGTGCTGGCCAGGGCGTGGAACGCTGCGTACGACAGGTATCGCTCGGTTCTGAGGGGCGACGAGTTCGCGGCGTGGTTTGACACCTTCGCGCCCGACGGGAGGCCGCCTGCCGTCGGCGAGACCTGGCGGTCGCCCGACCACGCCCGCAGCCTGGCGTCCATTGCCGAAACCGGGGCGGAATCCTTCTACCGCGGCGAGCTGACGGAGCGAATCGACGACTTCTTCCGCGAGTGTGGAGGGTTCCTGCGGGGGGAGGACCTAGGATCGTATCAGCCGGTGTGGGTCCAGCCCATCAGTGTCAACTACCGCGGCTACGACATATGGGAGATCCCGCCCAATGGCCAGGGCCTCGTCGCCCTCATGGCGCTCAACATCCTGAAGGGCTTAGACTTTCCCGCCCGGGACGCAGTCGATACCTGTCATCGACAGATCGAGGCAATGAAGCTGGCCTTCGTCGACGGACTCAGGTACATAACCGACCCCGGGCGGATGAAGGTAACCGCTGGGGAGCTGCTCAGTTCCAGGTATGCCGAGGAGCGCAGGGCGCTGGTGGGAGAGACGGCGCTACAGCCGACGGCGGGACGCCCCCCGAGGGGCGGCACCGTCTACCTCGCTGCGGCGGATGGGGAGGGCAACATGGTCTCCTTCATCCAGAGCAATTACATGGGCTTCGGCTCCGGTCTCGTGGTGCCGGGCACGGGAATCAGCCTGCAGAACCGCGGGCACAATTTCTCCCTCGATCCCGACCACGACAACTGCCTGGAGCCGGGCAAGCGGACCTATCACACCATCATTCCCGGCTTTCTCACCAGGGACGGCAGCCCGGTCGGACCCTTCGGCGTGATGGGCGGCTTCATGCAGCCGCAGGGGCACCTCCAGGTGATGATGAACGTGATAGACTTCCACCTCAACCCCCAGGCGGCGCTGGATGCGCCCCGCTGGCAGTGGGTGAGGGACAGAAAGATCCAGCTGGAACCCGGGTTCCCGCAGCACCTGGCCGACGCACTGCTCCGGCGGGGGCACGACGTCGAGTACTCGGTGGGCTCGGGAGGATTCGGCCGCGGGCAGATCATATGGACAGATGACGCCGGTGTGCTGGCCGGGGGAACCGAACCGAGGACTGACGGGGCAGTGGTTGCCTGGTGAGACCGCCGCGGGTGGCGGGCGCAGGACGGGATCCTCCGGCCCCTCGCTCGCGCCCGGCCATTCAGTCACCGCCCCTGATGTAGAAGGTTTCTCCGGAAAACTCCACCGACCTCAGCTCGCCCCGGGACAGCAGGGATTCCACCACCGCCCAGTCAGCGCCGCACCGCCTCAGCAATCGCCCGACCGCCTGCTTTCTCATGGGATGGACCTCGGTTATGCGCAGAAGATCATCGGCAGCCTCGCCCGTGGTGGAGAAGTCGTCACCCTCGTACTCCACCAGCAGCTCGGAGTTCAGGCCGGCCTGTGCGAATATCTCCGCTGCCAGCTCGACCCGGCGCCGAGGCGGCTCTGCGGCGAAAGTCTCGGCCGGTGGGCGCGTCGGGACGGCCACGTACGCGGTTGACGGGGAGATCTCGGCCAGAAACTCCGCCACCCGCCGCAGTTCGTCGTCCCCATCATTGAAATCTCTGACCAGCATGGTCTCGGTCACCAGCTGCCCGTCGTACTCCTCGGCGAACCGCCTGATCCCGTCGAGCACAGAGGAGTGATGCAGATCGGGGTGAGGGCGGTTGATCCGCCTCCATCCCCGCGCCGTGACTGCATCACAGCTGACGGACACCCAGTCGGCCCGGGCGAGCTCCGCCCTCACGTCCTCGCGCCACAGCAGCGCCGCGTTACTGATGACGGCAATGGGCAGGTCCAGGCTCTCCCGCAGTCGACCGATGGTCTCCCCGAGGCTCAGGTCGAGAGTGGGCTCCCCGTCGGCGATGAAGGTAAGATAGTCGATGTGAGAGGTGTCGTCCTCCAGCCGGTCAATGAAGTCCAGCACCTCCTGCTGTACGTCGGCCGGGCGATAGTACTGCCGGCGCTCAAGCTGGAAGTGGCGCGTCCGGCCCAGCTGGCAGTAGACGCAGGAGTACGGACACCTCTTGGGTGGTATATTGTTCAATCCCAGGCTCCGGCCGAGCCGGCGCGAGGGAACAGGGCCGAATACTCTCATCTCATCAATCCCCCTTACGCAGCTGCGCGGCGGTGTTCCGCGACACCGCTATCGACTTTCTGGTCACCCGAACTGCCTCACCTAGGTTTTCCCCTCGCCAGGGTCTCGGGGATAGTGGTCAACAGCGGAATTCTGACCAGGGCGTCGATCGCCACCGCCGCGATGAAGACCGAGGCGGGGCCCAGGCGCTCCCACATGATCCCACCCAGGATCGGCGCCGGTGTGCTTATCAGGCCGCCGAAGAGGGTTATGATCCCCGTCCACCGGCCCATGTGTTTGATGGGAACCATCTCAGCCGTCATGGCACTGGAAATCAGAAAGGACGCCCGCCAGAAACCCTGCAGCACCCCGGAAAAGATGAGAATACCCGGCGTGGGTGCCAGTATCAGCAGCACCAGCGCAGCCCAGTACAGTGGTGCGATCATGTACAGCACCCGCTTCCGGCCGATGCGGTCCGCCAGGAGCCCCAGGGGTATCCCGACAACCAGCCCCACGAGGGAGGCGGCGGTCGCCCTGCCGGCGAGCACGTACTGATCGGCTCCCTTCACCTGGTGGGCGAACAGCTGGGTGAAGGGGGCGACCAGGGTCATGGACATCTGCGACAGGGTGAAGACAGCAATCCAGCGCTTCAGGGCAGCGCCCCCGGCGAAGACCTCCCGGATGCCCCCCAGCAGGGTGCCGCCGGCCTGTGACTCCGCTGAGAGAGGCGTGCGCCGCAGCCTGGTGACCAGGAGCAGTAAAGTCCCGGTGTACACGGCGAACTGAACCCAGTACAGGGGCCTGATACCCTCGACCTTCAACCCGCCGAAGGCGGTGATCAGAAAGGGTGCGACGGCTATTCCCAGTAGGTGCAGCACCGAGGCCCCGGTGCCGCAGGCGCTTTTCCCCGTGGCGCGATCGGCATCCTTGAGCGACTCTGCGCAGATCACCTGGCACCCGGTGTGCAGGAACCTGAAGGCCACGGAATGGACCAGCATGGCCACGATCACGAACTGCCAGGTTGGAGCCACGGCATACAGAAGAGGAGAGAACACCAGCAGCAGGGATCCGAAGATGAAGATCCCCCGCGGGCTGTATCGGTCCGCCATCCATCCCAGGGGCACCGCGATCAGGGCGCCCACGGCGCTGCCGACACTGTTGACCGAGCCCAGCTGCACCGGATCCGCCCCCAGGGCGACAATGTAGATGGACTGATACTGCTCGGTCAATCCGGTGGCGAAATCACCTAAGGCCCTCCGCAGTGCCACAATCTTGAAGTTCCATCTCTGCCTGGCGACGAAGGCCAGTGCTCCGCGGCCCACCCCGGCAATCGTGGACGGGATCCTCCCGGTCGGTGTCTGCATCAGCTCCATCCCCTGTACGGGACTGGCAATCCCGGTGATGTCGAGTCCTGTAGGTGACCGCCCGCGTCGTTGAGGCGGTCTGAACGGCCGGGCGATCTGTGCTGGTGCCGCGCCGACCCCGCACCCGTCCGGTCATTTCTGTCCATCCCACTCAGTCTCTGTCGCAGCTGCTGCTCCGCTCCGAACACCTCCGGGGGTGCCCGGACCTCGGGGGCGCAGCTAGTCCAGCTGCGTGAGTTGATTCCTCCGGGGAATGCGCCGGACCAGCAGAAATATGCCGACGGCGATTAGCCAGCCCCAAACGGTCAGGGCGCCATCGTGAAAGGTGAGGTTCACAAAGCCCCCCACTGCGACTGCGGTCCCCACCATGATCAGTGCCGACTTGAACATGTCCCTCAGTCCCAGTTCCCTCACCAGGACGGTGAACGTGGCCACGCAGGGGAAGTACACCGCCAGAACGATGCTGGCCACCAGCAGCTGCTTGGCGCTCAGCGCCAGCGGTGCCAGCATGCCCATGGCCAGATCCTTTCTGAGGAAGCCCATCATGAGGGCAGACAGGGCTTCCCGGGGCAGGCCAAACACCGTCTGCAGAAAGGGACCCGCTGTCCGGGTCAGGACATCGAAGAAGCCGAGCGTGTACAACAGATTCACCACAAACACTCCCGACAGCAGAAATGGAATCGCCTCCCGCAGGAAGCTGACCATCCGCATCCACAGCTTCTTCAGGACGGTGACCAGACTGGGAAGACGAAAGGGCGGAATCTCCAGCAGCAGGTCCGAACTAAAGCCGGGCATGAGACGATCCAGAAGTGTGCCCACCACGATCCAGATCCAGGCCAAGAAGCCGAAGACGTAAGCGACGTAGCTGCCACCGTGGCTGCCCAGAAGACCGACTACCATCGCGATCTGCGCCATACACGGAATGGATATGGCCATGAGGGTGCTGGTGATGAACTTCTCCCGACGTCTCTCCAGGACCCTGGCCGCCAGGGCTGCGGGCACATTGCAGCCCAGGCCCAGTATCATGGGAATTATGGAGAACCCGTGCAGCCCCACCTGGTGCAGGAGATTGTCAACCAGGACGGAGATGCGCGGGAGGTAGCCCACGTCCTCGAGCAACCCCAGCATGAAATAAAAGGCCACTATGTAGGGAAGCACGGCGGCAAAGGGAATGAAGATGCCGGTGCTGAGGAGACCAAAGGATTGCTCAAAGTCGACTCCCCCGTCGATCAACTGCCCGATGAGAAGATCGTGGGCAAATCCCCCCGAACCCAGCCACAGGCTGAGTCTCATGAGCAGGGGCTCGTAGATCCTCTCGAAGAACGGCTCGGTGGCGTATTCTATGGCGCCCTCGCCGATGAACCGTATTATTATGAATGACAGATACAGCACGGCCGCCGCTATCGGGAGTCCGGTGGCGGGTCTGACGCTGAGAGTCTCTATTATCTCCAGCAGGGAAGGATCGCGAGGATAGATGACCTGGACTTCCCTGATGATCCTGCCGACTTCCTCCCAGCGCTGCTCCGCCCCGGTGGGCTGGGCACTGCCCGTTCCCGGACGCGCGAAGGCATCGATCAGTTCCCTGATCCCCTCTCCCTTGGTCGCCACCGTGGGAATGACTGGAACGCCCAGCACCTCCGACAGCTGCCCCACATCGATGTTGATGCCCTTCTTTTTCGCCTCGTCCCACATGTTGAGCACCACAACCGTCGGCAGCCCACCGGCCAACAGCTCCAGCGTCAGATTCAGATTCCTCTCCAGGTTGGTGGCGTCCACGACGTTTACCACCAGGTCCGCCCCGTCCAGCATCTGGACCGCCACTTCCTCGGCCTTGCTGCCGGGCTGCAGCGAGTACGTACCGGGCGCATCGATTATATCCACCCTGGAGCCCCTCCAGTAC
>JAWOBW010000158.1:0-4746 GCA_046484105.1 Bacillota bacterium | reverse complement strand
CTTTCACATCGTGAAGCGGCAGCTGGAACACATCGGGCTCGAACCCGAGCGGGTGCAGCTGCACTGGATTTCCGCCGCGGAGGGACGGAAGTTCGCCGACGTGGTGACGGAGATGACCGAGCAGATCACCGCCATCGGGCCCAACCGAAGGCTCAGGGGTGGTGTGTTGTGATAGACGCAATTGAGAAGATGCGCGAGAGGTCGGAGGAGCTGCTGCGCAGCGGCGAGGTCGACCAGGTCATCGGATGGAGCGACGGGACCTTCTTCTGGCAGGCCCGCCCGCTCTTCGTCACCGATCCGGGGGAGGTGGGCAGGCTGAGCTGTCCCCCGTCGTCGCAGAGCAACCTGGTGAAGTACATGGTGGACGTGGTCCGCCCGGCTCCACGGCACGAGCGGAAGGGCCGGACCGCCATCTGGACGCGGGGCTGCGACGCCCGGGCCATCAACCGGCTCATGACCGACGGGGTGATCCAGCGTGAAGACGTGTACATCCTGGGCTTTCACTGCCCCGGGATCGCCTCGCCGGAGAAGCTGCGGGAGGCCGTCGGCGGGGACGACCGGATCCTGTCGGTCGACTGGGAGGAGGACGGGGGAGAGCTGCAGCTGGTGGTGCAGACCTCCGGTGGCGAGCGTCGCCTGCCCGCCTCGGAGGTGCTGGAGCAGCGGTGTCTGAACTGCACCCACCCCGAGCCGGTCATCTCCGACGAGGTCTTCGGCGAACCGCTGCGGGAGGTGGCCGAGAGGGACCGGGCATTTGCCGGCCTGCGCGAGATGGAGAGGCTGGGGGTCGACGAGCGCTTCGCCCAGTGGGCGCGCAATTTCGACCGCTGCATCCGCTGCTACGCCTGCCGCAACGTCTGCCCGGCCTGCAACTGCAAGGAGTGCGTCTTCGACTCTGCCCTGCCGGACCAGCCGGACTGGCTGAGCAAGGCCAGCACGCTGTCGGAAAAGCAGATCTTTCACGTCATCCGGGCCTTTCACGTGGCGGGGCGCTGCATCGAGTGCGGGCAGTGCGAGCGGGTCTGTCCCATGGACCTGCCGCTGACCGATCTGATGATGAAGGCGGCCTCGGACATCGAGGAGCTCTTCGGACCCCACGAGGCGGGTCTGGACCCCGATGAGGTGCCGCCGCTGCAGACCTACCGAAAGGATGACCCCGAACTAGAGGGAGGTAACCAGTCATGAAATACCTTCCCTGCGACAATGTCGTGCAGATGCTGGATCGCCTGTCGGAGAGGGGGGCGGTGTATGCGCCGGCCCTGGAGGAGGGGACGGTGAACTTCCGCGCCCTCGAACCGGGTCAGGATCCGCTGGAAGCCCTGCGCACCCAGAACTCGACGCTGTCGCCCAAGGACCTGTTCTTCCCCCAGACCGAGGGAATCTTCCGTTTCTCCGAACAGGGAGGAAGCCTGGAGATAGAGCCAGCAGAGCCTGACCCCGAGCCGGTGATCGTCTTCGGGCTGCGCCCCTGCGATGCCCTCAGCCTGGAGCTGCTGGACCAGGCCTACCTGGAGGGAGAATACGAGGAGACCTTCTACCGACAGCGGCGGGAGAACTCGCTGCTGATCACCTGGGCCTGCCTGAACCCGGCCGAGACCTGTTTCTGCACCTCCTTCGACTGCGAGCCGGGCAGAACCGGACGCGGCGATGTGCACCTGACGGACCTGGGAGAGGGATTGGCGGTGCAGGCGACCAGCGCCGCTGGCGAGCAGATCCTCGATGACATCTCCGATCTTCTGCGCGAGGCGACTCCGGAGGAGATGGACGAAGTGGAGCGAGCCTGCGATGAGGCCACCGGACGGGTGACACTGCAGGTCCCGGTGGACGGGATCGAAAAGCTCCTGCCTGACCTGTATGAGGATCCGATCTGGGAGGAATTGTCCAATGCCTGCCTGGGCTGCGGAATCTGCACCTACCTCTGTCCCACCTGTTACTGCTACGATCTCGACGGCGAGACCTGGGGGCAGGAGGGCATGCGCTTCCGCTGCTGGGACTCGTGCATGTTTTCCGACTTCACCCGCATGGCCGGGGGCGAGAACCCGCGCCCGACCAAGCGGGAACGGGTGAGGAACCGCTTCCTGCACAAACTGCAGTACTTCGTCGAGGTTCACGGGGTCTACGGCTGCGCCGGCTGCGGCCGCTGTCTGGCGAATTGCCCGGTGGGCGTGGATATAACTGAGCTCATTCACAGGGTGAGGGAGTGTGCACAGTGAGCGAACACCTTATTCCGAAAAGAGCCCGCGTGGTGGGACTATGGGAGGAGACTCCGGACGTGATGACCTTCCAGGTCGAGTTCGCCGGGGATCCCTTCGAGTACCGGCCGGGCCAGTGTGCCATGCTCAGCCTGCCCAGCGTGGGCGAGGCCATGTTCTCCATAACCTCCAGTCCCACCCGGCAGCCCATGGAGTTCAGCATCAAGCGGGTCGGTTCTCTCACCGAGGAGATTCACCGCATTGAGAAGGGGAGGGAGGTCGGGATACGGGGCCCGTACGGCAACGGGTTTCCCCTGGAGACGATGAGGGGAACCGATCTTCTCTTCATCGGCGGGGGAATAGGCCTGGCGCCTCTGCGCTGCCTCATCAACTACTGCATAGACAACCGGGAGGACTACGGGCACATCCACATAGTGTACGGCGCGCGCAGTCCGGCCGACCTGGTCTTCAGACGTGAGCTGTTCGAGGAGTGGCCCGAGGTGGACGGTGTCGATGTCGACGTGACCGTGGACGCCGGCGACGAAGAGTGGGACGGGCCGGTGGGTTTCGTCCCGGCCTTCCTGGAGGAGCTGAATCCCGACCCCGAGGGCAAGCTGGCCTTCACCTGCGGGCCGCCGATCATGATCAAGTTCGTGGTTCAATCCCTGGCCAAGATGAACTATTCCAAGGAGCGAATAATCACCACCCTGGAGAAGCGGATGAAGTGCGGGGTGGGCCGCTGCGGGCGCTGCAACGTGGGGAGCAAGTACATCTGCAAGGACGGGCCCGTGTTCACCCTGGCGGAACTCGACGAGCTGCCGGACGACTACTGATCAGCCGCGAGGCTGGTGACTGCCCCCGGGCAGCACGAAGGAACAACGTTGACAGACTGGATGTGTCGCCCGGTTGGCGGGAGGAGCTCACACACTCGACAGATGTGGTTTGGAAGGTCCGCATTGGGACCCTTACAGGCAGTTCTGTGAACCCGTCTGAAGCGCACTTGCTCACTCCATCAGGATGCAGGGGGCAGCGAGCGGGGCAATGTGCGGCGGTGAATTGGCCTGCAGGTTGACGCATGACCCGGATCCGCCTGAGAGTCAGTCCATAATGTGCGCGACCGAAACAGCGCGCGATAGTATTGTGTACAGCGGCTGCAGTCACACGCTGCCCCCTGCACCCTGGTGATGGCATCCGTTGATCGGCAGGTCCCCGCATGTTGATCGAGTGACCTCGAGGACCCATGTACCGGGGCGCACGGCTTCGGTGATCCTCTCCGTCGATCGGCGGTATTCTCCGGTTACTCTGCTCCTTTCAGAGTTGGCAGCTGCGGCTCTAATTGCCCAACGCTGGCGATTTCCTGCCAAGTGGAAGCATGTGCCTCATTCAGGGCTGTTCAGCCGGCAGTGCGTGATGGCTGAACTTCGTCGGGTGTACCGAGTGCGGCAAGTCTCCTCTGAGAAAGCAGCATGCGCACACCATCCGGCGCGGCTGCCACTTGCCAGTCCTCCAGGGATGTGCATCCTAGCGTTTCCTGTATGCAACATAGATGTCGGATTCAAGCATGACCGAGTCCTCGTAATAGTGATGAACGAAGTAGAGATTCCCCTCCGCGTCCAGGGTGGGTTCTCCAGCATACTGAGACACGATGAGTTCAGGTTCCGTCCATTCTCCGTCTTCTTTCATTGAACGGTAAACTGCCGGTGTGCCAAGGTAGGTGCGAGTGAACCACATTTCCCTGCCGTCGGCTGAGATGAATGGGAAGCCGTCCATGGACTCTGTATTGACAGGTTCAATGTTGACCGGGTCTGACCAAGTCCCGTTTTCTCTGGCGGTGACCCATATGTCGTACCCGCCCTTCCCGCCGGGCCGGTCCGAATGGAAATACAGGTGGTCTCCGTGGAGGTGCACTTCCCCGATCTGAATCTTGAACATGAGCCGGTCACCGGCGTATCGCGAGTTCACCCACTGTCCATCAACCAGATCAGCGGTGAACATGTTAACCCCCACATAGCCCTCTCGCACGGAGGCAAACCACATCTCCCCGCCCTGGATCGACACGGCACCATCCAGGGCCAGCTTCTCTGGCTCCTGCAGCCACACCCTTGTGGGATCCGTCCACTGGTCCTCCACCCGGTTGGACACCCATATTCCGCTCACCCCGTCCAGCAGCTGTTTCTCCGGAGGGACACTCACGTCAGGCGTGAAGAAGAGGTAGAGGGTTCTGCCATCCGGCAGGATAAACGGGGAATCCTCCGCTCCGGCGGTGTTAATCGGGCCCGGGATTGGAGCCGGTGGCCCGTACTCACTTGAATGCATGACGGGAGGATGCCTGTCCGTCACAGATTCCTGCTTCTGTGCATCATCCGGGATTCTCTCGTGTCTGCGTACCACTACGTGCTCCGCCTGGGTTTGCTCATGAGTACACCCGGCCGAGATGGGCATTGATGTCAGCAGTACAATGATCAGGCATACTGTTGTCCCAGAGCTGGCGATCGCTCTCATCTGCTTCCTTTCCCCGACTGAGTCGACGCTGGGCGCGCACCTGCCTGCATTC
>JAWOBW010000059.1:0-8935 GCA_046484105.1 Bacillota bacterium | reverse complement strand
CCAGACTTTACTATCTTCCCTTGCATTAATGATTTGGAATCTGTGTATTCTGTTATCTTGAATTTGTCCGGACAGACAGAGCACGGTGTTCAGTCCCAGGGCGGCGGCGCCGAGAAAGTCTGCCTGTTGGGCGAGGCGGTTGCGATCGCGACAGGTCATCTGGATCACCGGTTCCAGTCCCTGCTCCTTGACCAGGACTCCGGCGGCTATGCTGGACATGCGCACGATTGCGGTCTGGTTGTCGGTGAGGTTGACCGCGTCGACGTAGCCCTTCAGTGTGGCCGCCTGTTTGCGGATGTGTTCCGGATCCGCGCCCCTGGGAGGCCCCAACTCCCCGCACACGGCGAATTCGCCGGCGATGAGGATTCGCTCCAGTTTGCTGTCGGTCTTGGCGGCTCTGCCGCTCAGTTCACTGCTCATAGGATTATATCCTCCCGCCTGACCGTGCGCGGACCGCCGTGGCCGCTGGCCGACCAGTCCTTGGGCGGCTCGAGCTCCTCCAGTGCCTCCAGCCGGCCCAGGACCTGCAGGCGCTCGTATATCATGTGCCACGCGCAGTCAGTGTCCGGGTCTATTTCACACTTGCCGTCCTGCGAGCCGCCGCAGGGGCCGTTCATCAGGCCCTTTGCGCATCGTGCAACGGGACATATGCCCCCGGTCCTGTCCAGCAGACAGTCCCCGCAGCCCATGCAGCGCTCGGTCCATACTCCCTGCTCCTCGACGATGCCTATGAACTTGGTGTCGAGGCCGGGGAAGACGGGAATGGGCTCCAGCCGCTCCGCCATCGCCTGGACCCCGGCGCCACAGGCCAGGGACAGGACGGCGTCACACTCCTCCGTCAGATCCCGGATCTCGTCGATGAACTCCCACTCGCATTGCCGCTCGATGGTGGTCTCGACGGTGACGAGTTCGCGTCCCTCCGATTTGCGGGCCAGGCGGAGGGCGGATGCCGTGAGGGCGACTTCCTTCTCCCCTCCGGCCATGCAGATGGTCACACAGGTGCCGCAACCGACGATCAATACCCTGTCAAATCCCGCGATCATCCCGAGCAGGTCGCCCAGGGCTTTCCTCTCAGCGACAATCATGATCTCACCGCCCTCCCTCTCCCTCTCCCTCTCCCTCTCCCATTTCCTGTATCTTGCGGATAAAATCGCGCAATATGCCTGACAGGCGAACGCTCATGTGCGGAGCCAGGGAATCGTAGCGTACTCTGTCGGGAGAGTAGCCGATCTCCTTCAACATCTCGCCGGCATGGGCCAGGCGCTTCTGCGCCCGCACGTTCCCGCGCAGGTAGCGGCAGGCGTCCGTCCGGCAGGCGAGGATGCAGACCCCGTCGGCGCCCTCCTCAAAGGCCTTCATGATGTACAGTTCATCCACCTTGCCCGCACACGGCACCTTGATGATCCGCACCTCCGCAGGCAGGGTCAGGCCCCGGCGAGAGCAATCCTCCGCCGCCTGATGGGCGGAATTCTCGCAGCAGAAGGCGACGATCTTCACATCGGTTGTCGCGGCCTGACTCATTGTGCCACCTCCCTCAATGCTTCCAGCACCGAGAGGACATCCCCGTCGGTGAGGCGCTGCAGCTGGATCGCCTCGGCCGGACACTCACTGGCGCAGATGCCACATCCCTCGCAGGCCTCCGGAGAAACCCGGGCGGCGTTGTGCTCGCGGTCCACACTGATTGCGCCGGCGGGACAGCTCCTGATGCAGGTCAGACACAGGGCGCACTTCTCCTGGTCGACCACGGCGACGCTCTCGCGGATCTTTAGCACTCCCCGCGACAGCACGCTCCAGGCGGCCAGGGCAGCCTCCCCCGCCTCGCCGAGGATCTCGTCGATCGTCCTCGGTCCCCTGCAGCCTCCGACGGCGAATACTCCCCGCCTGTTGGTCAGCGCCCCAGTCATGAAAACATTGTCGACGCCGACGAACCCCCCGGCAGTTCTCTCCAGGTCCAGAATCTCGGCCACTCGCCGGGTCTCGGCCGAGGGCAGGATATCCTCGCCCGAGATCAGGACGTCCACTCCCAGCACTCTCTCACCGTCACCGGCCCCGTCGGCCGGCCCCGAATCAAGGTGTTCGCCGGTGAAGGTGACCTGCAGGGGCCTGCGCTCGCCCTCGTCGGCCTGGTAGGTCACCGGCACGTCTGTTTCGGATATGCGGGGGAATTCGTCGTACCTGATCATCACCACGCCCAGCCGGCGTGCTTCTCGGTACAGCTCCTCCAGCCCCTCTCCGGCCACCTTGGCGTTTTCAAAGAACATGCATACCTCGCACTTGAGTTCTCGCTTGGCTGCCACCGCTCCCTGTAGGGCGGCGGCGAAGGGCAGTCTTCCCCTCTCATCCTCCTCCCGCAGCAGAAAAGCGATGTCAAAGGCCCGGCTGGTGCCGGGTACTGTCACCCCCTCGACGCCGTCGAGGAAATCCCACAGGCCGGACAGCCCGATGACCGCCCCGCCGGGATGCAGTCCCAGGCTGTCGCGGGGGAATGCGGTCTCGTATCCGGTGGCCAGCACGATGGCGCCGGCACGCACGGTCCGCACCCCGCTGTCATCCTCCAGGGCAGCGGTGAAGTCCCCAACCTGCCCCTCGACTTTCCTCACCCGTGCGGGGGCGACAATCTCGACGCGATCGGCCCGCCGAACCCGGGAAATCATCTGTGATGCGAGGTCGGATCGATGTGCGTCCCACTCCAGGTGGGCCCGCGTCCGCCCCCCGAGTTCGCCCTCATCGACCAGCACCACGTCCACGCCCAGCCGGTCCAGGTCCAGGGCGGCCTGCATTCCGCCGATCCCAGCCCCGATCACCAGGGCCCTCTGCACGACAGGAACCTCGCACGGGGGGATCGACTCCAGGCGGCGGAGGTGTCTGAGGGCCATGGCGACAGCGTCCAGCCGCGCCGCGGGCGCCTCCCACTCGCGGACCGGGGCGATGCGCATCAGCTGGGGATCCAGTCCCTCATCCTCCAACAGGCGGCGCCACGCTTCCTCCCTGCTCCCGCTGAGGCAGGAGGCTACCAACACCCGGTCGGCGTCGCCGGCCCGAATCTTCTCCGCCATGAAGCGCAGTCCCTCGGATGCGCACAGGCAGGGGTGCTCTCCCACCTCGTCCACGTCCGGCTGGCGCCCGAGGTATTCGGCCATCTGTCCGGTGTCCATCGTCTCAGCACAGCTGCAGCAAAAAGCTGTCGTTCTGTTCACTCTGTCTCGCATAGCGATCTGCTCCTCAATGATGAAATGGCCCTGCGGGCGGCCCTTCTTGCGTGGGCCATGGAATCCTTTATGTCGCGGGGTCCCTCGCAGGTGCCGGCCAGAAACAGCCCCGGGACCACCGTCTGTACGCCGTCGTCGCCCCCGGCGAAGAAACCGTGCTGGTCAAAGCTGACGCCGAAGAGGTGTCCCAGCTCCCGTGTGTCATCTCCGGGCTGAATCCCCACTGACAGGACCAGCAGGTCGTGCTCTCCCGCGCGGCGCTCTCCGTCGCGGACGTCCTCGTAGACGACCGAGAGTGAATCCCCCAGATTAACCCTGGCCGGTTTGCCCCGGACTAGGTCAATGCCGTCGTCCTCGATGCAGGCCCGGTGCAGGTCCAGCCAGTCCTCTCCAAAGCTCTGGATGTCCATGAAATACAGGGTGACCTCGGCCTCCGGGACCTCCGATCGGATCAATCTCGCCAGGCGCAGGGCGTAGGCGCAGCAGACCCGGGAACAGTAGCTGTTGTTGTGCTGATCCCTGGATCCGACGCACTGGATGAAGGCCACCCGGCCCCGTCCGTCCAGGTACTCTGCCAGGTCACGCTCGCGGCCCACGTCGCCCTCCAGCTCGTAAGCGGTGATGACGTCGGGATGCTGACCGTAGCCGTATTCCATCATGGTCTCGGCCGGGAAGGGCCGGAACCCGGTCGCGAGGATCACCGATCCACACTGGATCTCCTTCTCCTCCGCGGCGGCATCCAGGTCAATGGCATCCACCGGGCATCTGTCCTCGCAGAGCCCGCAGGAACCGTCCTCCAGATGCGGGCATAGATCGGGGTCGAATGTGTACGCGACCTCCCCGAAGACCTCCGAGGGACGCAGGGGGCCGTCGTCGCCGACGGGGCAGACATCTCTGCACAGGCCGCACCCAGTGCAGGCGTGCCGGTCGATGTGGCGGGGCCCGCGGCGGATCCCGAGGGTGAAGCTGCCGGCCGAGCCCGCGAAGCTGGTGACCCGCGAACCGGTGAGGACTGTCACACGCGGGTGGTTTCTGACCTGTCTCGAGACGTCCAGAGCCAGGCACACATTGCACTTGCTGCATTCATCGGTCGCCTTGCAGCCGTAGGTCAGGGCCCTGCCCCCCAGCTGATCATCCTTCTCCACGAGCATGACCTTCTGCCCGCACTCCGCCAGCTCCAGCGCGGCGGAAAGCCCCGCCACGCCGCCACCGACGATCGCTACCGTCTCATCCATGATTCCACCTCCTATGGCCGTTGCACTTCCCGTGGACGTGCGAGGGAAAGCCGGTCGATGCGCGCAAGCAGCCGCCCATCACACCGCCGGATCTCTCGCGGGTCCACCAGCTGTCAGACAAGACGTATGTCACCATGCCCTCAACACTCGCCCTCCCTCCGGAAGAATGACCTTCTCGGATCTATCACCTCACGCCACCGGCCGCCCGGGAGGCGCGGGGAACATTTCAGCGAGCATTTCATCTTCGGCGCAGCTGTGTGTCAGTCACAATTCATGATCCGGTCAAGATCGATGTTATCTCGCATGAGGGGCAGCAGAGATCCGAGCTTCTCGCGATCCTCCGGCCGGATCTTCACCGTGAGGCCCTTTATGTCGGTGACGATCTTGTAGGTGTCAGCCTCGGTGAAGAGAATCAGTATGCCCAGCTTCTCGGCGACCCGGAGGATGGACTCGTGCGGGCGGATGCCGCCGGTGACGATTATCCCGCTCATGGCAAACCTGGACCTGTCGTGCAGGGACATGGCGGAGCGACAGAGAACTGCGATCAGGATGTCCTCCCGGTCGCCCCCGGTGATGAGCAGCTCGCCCCTGCGGATGTAGTCCAGGGCATGATGGGGTTTCATGGCGCCGATGACCACCCGGCTGATATTCCTGTCCGGCACCTCGCGATCCACCATGGTCAGACACTCCACGTCCAGTTCCTCCATCAGCAGATGAAGGGTCGGAGTCAGCAGCAGGGGCTCGTAGGGGATGACTCCCAGGACGGGCAGGCCCCGCTGTTCGAGGCCGGGGACGGTGACGTCGAGGATCTCCGACATCTTCTCCCTGTAAACCTTGTTTATGATCACACCCAGCACGCGGACGTCAAAGCGCTGCAGGTAGGCCATGTGCAGCATGCACTCATCGACCGTGCGCCCGATGCCACCCTCTGCCACGATTATGACCGGCGCCCCGATCATCTGGGCAATCCTCATGTTGGACAGACCGAAGGACTCCCCCACGCTGGTGCTCCCGGCGCCCTCCAGGATCACTGACGGGTGGTTGGCTGCGATGCGGCCGTGGGCCTCTATCACCTGGCGCGCCAGTTCCTCCGAGTCGTGCATGTCCATGTGGGTGCGGGTGAATCCCCTCTCGATGATGATGGGACTCATGTCCTTGAGATCGTCGCCGAAGTCGAAAACGGCGTCGATGAGATGCACGTCTTCGTCGACCATGGCACCATCTGTTACCACGTACCGCTGCCCGATGGGCTTGATGTAGCCGACGTCGCCGATATTCTCCCGCAGCAGCGAGATCAGGCCGAGGGTGAAGGCGGTCTTGCCCACATCCTGTCCCGTCGCGGTGATGAATACATCTTTCATCTCTGTTCCTCCGTCGCCTCTCGTCTTGCACTGGGAAACAGGTTGAGATCCGTGTGCGGAATGAACTGGGCGGCCACGAACTGGTCCATGAAGGCCGCGGCCTGTTCCTCGGAACTGAGCTCGAGATAGGTCATCATCTGCGCCAACCTCAGCGACTCCCTCATGGCGGCCCGGGAGAGCAAGCCCTCCCTCGCCCCCTGCAGTGCGCTGTTGCCGACGAACCTGAAGCGGTCCCGGGGCAAATCCGGAAGGAGCCCGATGGCCACGGAGGCATCGATGTTGAGGTTGTTGCCGAAGCCCCCGGCGATCAGAACCTGGTCTATCATCTCCTCTTCCAGCGAGAGATTGTTCAGCAGTATCTTGATGGCGGCGTACACCGCGGCCTTGGCCCGCATCAGGTTATTGATGTCGGCCGAGGTGATGGCAATGTCGCGGTCAGTTCCGGCGTGTTCCGCCCACACCAGGACGAACTCCCGATCCTCGCCCCTCGTGCGCAGCCTGGGGGTCTCCAGGTCCTCGTTGAACTGGCCGGAGCGGTTGATGACATCCACCTGCTGCAGCGTGGCCAGGACATCGATCAACCCGGTCCCGCACAGCCCCACCGGCGGCTCACCGTTGATGGTCTGGCAGTAGAGCTCTTCCCCACCGGGAGACATCTCCACCCGCTCTATGGCGCCGCTGACCGCCCTGCTCCCGCAGGATATTCCCCCGCCCTCAAATGCCGGTCCGGCCGAGGCGGAGCACCCCATCAGGAAGTCCCCGTTGCCCAGGACAATCTCCCCGTTGGTGCCGATGTCGACAAACAGGGTCAGATCATCTCTTCGTGCGAGACCGGTTGTGAGCACCCCGGCAACGATATCGCCCCCGACGAAGCTGCCCACGGCGGGAAAGCAGAAAAGCCGCGCGGCGGGATGAACCCGGAGGTCGAGCTCCCGGGCATACACCGGCGGCGGGGCCCCCACCGTCGGGGTGTAGGGGTGTCTGCGAATGTGATTGGGATCCAGTTCCAGCAGGGTGTGGATCATCGTGGTGTTGCCGGCACAGACGACGGCGCGTACCTGGTCGGGGCCGGAGCCGGTCTCGGCCAGAATCCCATCTATCAGCCGGTTGACCGTATCGACGACCGCCCGGTGCAGCTCGGCCAGGCCGCCCTCGTGTTGACTGGCGTGATTGATCCGGGCTATGACATCCTCGCCGAAACGAGCCTGACGGTTGTACTCGCCCCGGACGGCGCGCACGTTCCCGGAGGCCAGGTCCACCAGCTGGACCGCAACCGTGGTAGTGCCGATGTCCACCGCCAGCCCGTAGATGTCCTCACCGCCGGGCGGGGAAACATCTGCGATCTCGCCGCAGCAGAACATGTCCGTCCAGGACACCGCCACCTCCCAGCCGCTCTCCCTCAATACGGCGGCCAGGTTCCTAAGCGCCGGGGTATGCACGCGGAACTGTCCCAGGCCCGTCTCGGCCGTCAGTTCCCGCACAATTCGGTCCAGGTCGGCGGTGTTGTCGACGAGAGAGGGGGGCTCGAGCTTGAGTGTGCGGCGCTGGTGGAGTGGATCGAGGGTGATCCTCTCCTCGATCTCCTCCGGCTCGCCCGACAGCAGCGTCTCTTCTTCCTCCCTGGGGCCGTCAATGAGAACGCTGTGCTGGGTGAGCAGTGAGGAGGCGGGAATCTGTATGGTGGCGTCCCCGACGATCTTCAGCTGGCAGGCCAGGGACAGGCCCCGCTCAACCTGCTCCCGCGGGAGCGGTGAACCACCCACCGCCACCTCGACCTCGCCCTCCTCCACCTTCACCAGGCACCTGTGGCAGGTGCCAGCGCCACCGCACAGGGTCTTGATGGCAATCCCGGCCCGGTTCAGTACGTCGAGCAGCGTCTCACCCGGGGAGCATTCGACCGTCTGGGTCCTCACTCCCTCTGGCAGAAGGGTCACAGTGCAGTGCGTCTTCATTGCGTCCTCGCCAACTCCCTTCCTGCCGCTATTGCTGTGTCGCGGTGCTGTGAAGCCCCGTGCAAACGAATCACGCGATCCCCCCGGGCCGGGACAGCCATCCCCCTCTCCGCCTGTATCAGTGCGTCATCACTTGCCGCTTCTATAGGCGGCAAGAAAAGAGTCGCTGTAAATCTGTCGATTCAACAACAGCTCGGTGGTGATCATGGCATCGACGAGTTCGGTGTCCAGGGGATCGGCAATGGCCGCGTCCAGCCCGCTGGCCATGCACATCACGAGATAAGTCCGGTTGATCAGGCTTCTCTCGACCGTGTTCTGTGACACGTTGCTGAGGCCCACTATGAAGTGAGGCGCCGGGTCGGAGATTCCCTGCAGCTGCGTGAGAGCCTCCAGCATGATTCCCGCCTGGGCCTGCATCGCCCCCACGGGCAGGACAATCAGGTCTATGAACAACTTGTCAAAGGGAAAACCCGCCTCCATGGCGGCAACCACGATATTGGCTCCCAGCTCAACCCGCTTGGCTACATCGTTGGGAACCCCGCCCTTGTCCATGGTCAGGGCTATCAGGTCTGCCTCATGCTTCATGGCCAGGTCGATGTACTCGGACAGCTGTTCGGGATCGGCATTGGTCGAATTGATCATGGGTGGGCGCTTCACCGCGCTGAGACCGGCCCGCATGACCGCCTCGATCGGCGTGTCCAGGGCCAACGGCGCGTCGGTGACCTCCTGAATGGTCTCCACCAGCCACACCATGGCGTCGGCCTTCTCCCGCGCCGGCACGGCCGTCCCCACGTTCACGTCCAGGTAGTCCGCCCCCGCCTCGAGCTGGGCCAGGGCGAGATCCTGAATCACCTTCCCATCCTTGTTCTGTATGGCGCGGCCCACGCTGGTGAACTGGCCATTAATCCTCTCACCTACCAGGATCATGTGTGATCCTCCTCCCACTGGCAAAAATGTCAGTCGCCCTGCATCTGTTCGATGTACTCCTGCACCTGGGCAATGGCCTCCGGGTGACACATGGTCAGGATATCGGCACCCGCCTGCAGGTAGGTGGTCGCAGTGACCGCCTCCCAGATGATGCCGATATCCTGACCATGTGTCACCCGGAGGCCATTGCCCAGGTGCAGGAGTACATCGAACAGATGCAGGGCGACTGACATTTTTGCCAGTGGGAGGAG
>JAWOBW010000257.1:0-3495 GCA_046484105.1 Bacillota bacterium | reverse complement strand
GTCGACAGTGAAGCTCTCCAGAGTGCCCATCGGATGACCGTCGCGGCCCACGGCGGAGGCGGTGGTCGAACCGTAGAACTGGGTGACATTAGAGAAGTCGAAGCTCAGCTCTATGTCCGCAGCCTCACTCATCTGCAGGGTGGCCGTACCCAGAACATCGTCCTCCTCGGCGATTCCGTCCTCGTCGAAGCGGATGGTGCCCGTTCCGTCGGTGATGTCCACTATGGCCTCCGAATCCGAGGTGACGGCCCAGCTCCACTCATTTTCACCGGTCCTGGTAAAGCTCATCTGTATGGTGTGTCGGTCGCCCACCGAGTCGAACACCTCCACCGGCGTGGTCCACTCGTAGCCGTTCTCGGAAGCCGAGTTCAGGTTGTTCCTGTAGATCACCTCCGTGCTCGCCCGGGCGCCGATGGTCTCTCCCAGCGGGATGCGGATGTCGCCCAGGTTGGTCTCGTCCGCCCGGGGGAGTTCCCCGGCCTCCGCGATCCATCCCTGCACCCGGGCACCGGTCGGATCCACCAGGAAGCCGTCCGCGTCGGGCTGGAAGGCCCCGGCTCTCGAATACACCACCTGGTCGCCCGTGCGCAGTATGAAGAAACCCTGTCCCTCAATAGCCATATCGGTATCGCCGCCCGTACTTTGCAGGTTTCCCTGCCCGTGTATTATGTCAATGGAGGAAATCATGGCCCCCAGTCCGATCTGCTGGGCGCTGGTCCCGCCCCTCTCATCCGAGGGGGCCGAGGCACCGCGCAGCGTCTGGCTGAACATCTCGGCGAAGCTGACCCGGGAGGCCTTGAATCCCGTCGTGTTCACGTTGGCAATGTTGTTCCCCAGCACATCCATCTTCACCTGATGACTCTTGAGGCCGGACACCCCGGCAAACAGCGATCGCATCATGATGATTCTTCTCCTTTCCCGAATGGGTCGGGGATCTTTCGGGCCACATCTGGCGTTCAGCGGCCCAGACTTCCTCCCAGAGGTCCAGTCTCACTCGGCGATGACGGCGGAATCTATGTCGGTGAAAACGCCGTCTCCCCGTCGATCCCCGGAAATAACAGTCACCAGCGTCCGTTTCTGCACGTTGACCACCACCGCCATGTCGTCCAGTACCACCAGCGACGTCGCGCCGCCCCGCTGCGCCAGCCGGTCGACGGCTCCTCTCAGCCGCCGGTTCTGGCCGGGATCCAGGCGTATTCCCTCCCGGTTCATCCGCGCCCGGGCGTGTCGACTGACCCGGACCTCCCCCTCCAGTACCTCGCGAAAGGAGGGCTGGTCGAGAGCGGACGGTCTCGGTCCGGGCGGGCGCGCCGGGTCGATCCGGGTTGAACCCACCCGCGGCACCGCATCAGTGGGGCCGGTCATCGTCACTCACCCTCCCCGTCCAGCCAGCGGAGGGCCGACATCTCATTGAGGGACAGTGCCTCTCCCCCGTCGGTGACCAGCATCAGCTCGTCTCCCCACCAGCGTACCGACTCAATGGTTCCCTCCATGTATTCACCGGTTCGCGTCTCTACGGCAAAGCTTCTCCCCAGCATGCTGGCACCCAGCATGGTCATCTGGCTCCGCACCAGGGCCTGAGTCTGCTGCAGGGTGGAGAACTGAGCCATCTGCGCGATGAAGTCGCGGTCATCCATGGGGCTCAGCGGATCCTGGTACTTCAGCTGGGCCACCAGCAGTTTCAGGAATGCGTCCTGTCCCAGCTGGTTGGTCGTCCCCGCACCTGTCGGCGGGACATCCTGAGTGTATGTGCCGCTTCCGTCTATGCGCATCTTTCATCTCCAATCTGTCACGCCAGCAGGTCTACAGTTCCCGCCCGCGCCCGGATCACCTCCGGTTCGGCGGTGCTCCCATCGTCCATCGCTTCCGGCGGATACTGCCTCCCGCGACGCCTGGGCGGCTCCCTGCCGTCACTGCCGTCGTGACCCAACTGCAGGTCCACGTTTCCGTATCCCAGACCCTCCAGATTCCGCCGCAGCGAGCCCATGTCGCCCGATAGATCCCGCAGAAACGACGCGTCGCGGGTTTGCATTCGTCCCACCAGCTCCGCCTCTGACGCCCGGAGCCTGATCATCAACGGCTCCGAATCCAGGTCTCTGACTCGCAGGCGCACGAAGGGATCGTCGCCACGCCGCAGCTGGCCGCCGCTGGATCGCTCGCCAGGAGCCGGGGGCAGATCGCGGCCCCCTCTCTCGGGCGGGCCGGCCTCTCCCTCCTCTGACCCGGCAAGTGAAGCCCGGGATGGGGCGGCCTGGATCCCACCTCCGTCTCCCCGCTCACTCTCGGGGGCGCCGGAGGCGATGTCGAATTCCGCGTCGTGGTGCCGCCCGCGCTGCGCTCCCATCCGGGTCCCGGGGGAATCGTCGCCCTGCGCATCCGCGCGATCAGCCCGGGTTCGCAGCTCCTCGCTCCCGTCGTGCCCTGTGGGGTCGACGGCTTCCCGCAATCGCGCCGTGCTCTGCGGCTCCTCTCCGGGATGGCGCTCGCCGGAATAGGTCAGGTTCAAGTCCACCTCACCTTCCCGGCTGATCGCTCGGGAGGACGATCTCGCCGGCTGCTCGGAAGAACGGGCACCGGATCCGGCCCGGTCGATCTCCTCCCGGATGCCGGCCTCGACCCGGGGCGACTCCTCCCGGATACCGGCCTCGACCCGGGACCACTCCCACCGGGCGGCGGATTCAACCTCCGGGGCAGCGGGCTCGCGATCCCCGGCGGAAGCCGCCGCCGCCGGGCCATTCGCTCCCCGGGACGGGACACTGATTTCTCCGGCCCGCACTGCGGGCAGGGGATCCGGGCCGCTTTCGCCGCCGCGCTCCGGTGGCCCGGCCCGGGTGCCGCCTCCGACCGGCTCACCTTCCATCTCCGCCGGGGGCCACATCACCTCTCCCTCGGGGGCTCCGGCCTCCTCCGGCCGGTTCTCCTCCGGTGCGAGAAGACGCCCGCACACCTCGCGCCACTCCTCGCAGGCCTCCCCGTTGCCTCCGCCGCGAACTCCCGTCCCGAGAACCCGGATGATATCGGCGAACACCATATCGCCACACACACTACCATTCACTGGTGCTGTCACCTCCCTCCCGGACGTATCTGGTCGACGCCACATCGTCTATGACCTTCTGCTGCTTCCGTCTGCGCTGCATCCTCGCCCTCTTGTCCGCCTGTTCCCGCAGCCTGTCCAGGACCTCCCTCTTCTGCCGGGCCTGCTGCAGCCGCATGCGCGACTGCTCGGCCAACCGCTCCTTCTCCCTCAGGTCCTCCTCCCGCCCGGACTTGATCGCCTCCAGGCGGATCCTGTGCCACCACCTGCGGTGAAGAACCTGCGCCTGGCATCCCGTCTGCCCCGACTCCAGGATGGCGGCGGTGTTTCTCTGCAGGTCGGTCCTCGCCGCCTGCAACGCGGCCTCACTCTGGCGGCGCTGCATGTTGGCCCGGCGGAAGCGCATCTCCTCCATGGCGCACAGCCTCCTCCGCAGGCGAAGGATTCTCTCCAGGCGGAAG
>JAWOBW010000161.1:0-11948 GCA_046484105.1 Bacillota bacterium | reverse complement strand
CCCGGAATCGCGGTGTCGCTTCCGTCTATCGCGCTCGTATCACGCATGGTCCGCGTCAGTCTGCTCGATGTTCTTCATGAAGACTTTATCAGGACTGCAAGAGCCAAGGGTCTGGACCAGAAAAAGGTCATCCACAAGCACGCCCTGCGGAACGCACTGATTCCCGCCGTGACCGTAAGTGGAATCCAGGTGGGCCAGATGCTCGGAGGAGCTGTGCTCACTGAGACCGCATTTTCCTGGCCCGGTCTCGCCCGTCTGGTGGTCAGTAGGGTCATGAATCGAGACCTCATGCTGCTTCAGAGTGCACTAATCCTCTTTGCTGTCGCATTCGCTCCAACGGATGCGCACCGTATGTCTGAGAGGATTCAGTCAGACCAGTCCTGCCCCAGCATCGAGCAGGATCAGCCCACACAACCCGACACCGCACTTCACTTTCACCATCATCTGTCCATCCGCGACCAGTACCTGCCGCTCAACCGCCTGGCCTCTCCGGAGACTCATGGTACATGGGATCCTGGGAACTCTGTTGGCTGACCTCCTGGTACGGGTTGAGGTACTGGTGGTCCGAGTACCTGGCAACCTGGTCCCGAATCACCACAATGTGCTTCTCTTCCGCCTTGGCGAGGTCCGCAAAGAGGGCAGCCATCTCTTCATCCTGACGGTCCTGTGACTCGCGCATGTACCTGACGTACTGAATCAGGGCCTGCTCCTTCTGGCGCAGGGCCTCCTCAAGATGATTCAGTGTGTGCACTGTCATCGCCTCCCGAAATATGTCTGATTATTAGCCTGTCCAGGGCAGCTCGCCGTATTCAACCGGCGCGCATTTCGCTCACAGTGAACTCGCGCGAAGAAGAGGAATGGGCTCCGGTGATCCTCCTCGATCAGACCGCCAGACTCAGTCCAGGGCAAGCCCGACGAAGAATCTGTTGATGAAGCCGGCCGAATACCTCAGGGTGTGTGAGGTGATGTTCGAGACGAGGTCAGAGGGGAAGTACGCGGACGTCCATCCGTCCCCGAAGTACTCCTCGTACCACGAAAGGGCGATGTGACTCGGGCCGTCAATCCAGTCGTAGGGATTCTGAGAGCTGACCTCGTGAGCCCGGCCGTCCCCGTTGCGGAAGGTCTGCACAAATGAGTAGCAGCCTCCCTGCCTCACCAGGTGCATGTGCCACCTGTGACCCAGCCATTCCTCCAGCTGACCGTGCCCGCTTCGTATGGTGACAGCCGCGTGGTGGGGAATGAAGATGTCCTGGATCAGGTGCAGCATGCGCCCCAACTGGTAGATGGCCCGATCTCTCCTTCCAGACATCCAGCACTTCTGCGCCCCGGTGAAGAGCGCGGCCACCACATCGGCGGCACTGCGGCACGTAAGGAAACCCCTGTGACTCCAGGGATGATGGAAGTGAAAGGTGTGAAGTATGTACCCGCGGGACCAGGGGAGATCGGCGTCCCTCGCGCCTGCGGCGAGCAGGGCGAGGTACTGCTCTGCCGTCCCCGGGTGTGTGCTCAGTAGGAAATCGTGGACGTCCCATACTCCGTCGTTTCTCAACAGCTCCGCCGTGAAACGGATCATCTGGTAGTGATCCTGGTACTTGAAGAATGGTCTGATGAGAGTCCGCGCCATCTCCTTCATGCTATACAATATGGTGAGCGGCTGCCGCCGTGCATCTGGCGGCGGGGGGAGAGGGGCCGGACGGTTCACCCGCTACCCGCGCTGCATCCTCAGGCGAGCTTCCCATCGGGCAAGGCAGCCAGACTCAGCCCCGCTGTTGTCCGACCACCCCACACACCGTCACGCCCGACTGCTCATTCCCACCGGAAGAAGCGCACGGCGAGAACTGCCAGGACTGCCAGCCATCCCGCCAGCGCGGCGAAACAGACCCAGAGAGGATACAGCGGCGGTGCTCCCAAGAGGGTCTGCCCGAGGGCATCTCCGAGGTAGGTCAGGGGTATCACCGCAGCTACGGACCGCAGTGACGCTGGCAGCATCTCCAGGGGAAACAGGATGCCTGAGAGGAACATCATGGGGAACATCACCATTTGGGCCATGGCGACGACACCCTCGGCGGAGCGGGCGAGACCGGCCAGGAGAAAACCGAGGGAGACGAACACGAATATGCCCAGGGCGTACGCCGCCAGCAGGAGCAGCCCCCTGTTGTCAACAGGGGAAATGTCGTAGACAACGGTCCCATACACGATGAGTAGAAGGGCCGATAGTATCCCGGTGGTGAAACGCCACGAGATCTGGGCCGTCATGAGGGTGGAGCGCTTCAGGGGAGTGACTGCCATGCGGCGCAGAATCTGTCCCTCTCTCATCTGCACCAGCGGCGGGGCGGTGCCGAAGATTCCCAGCCACAGCACGGCCAGGGCCATCATGCTCGCTATGTACTGGTGTGCCATGGGGATCCCTTGAGAGGAAACCGGGCGCTCCTCCAGGGCGAGCAGCGGCTGAATCTCAAGACGGGCGAGGTTGATTTCCTGGATCATTTGCCTGATGACGAGCAGGGCGGGTCCGGAAGTCTCCTTCTGCCCGGGATCGTAGTAGATCGGCAATGCTGAGGGTTGACCAGCAGCCAGCTGTGAGGACAAATCAGCCGGCAGGACGAGGGCTGCCGCCAGCCGTCCCTGCCGCACGGCGGAACGCATCTCCTCCTCACTTCCCCATTCAATGTTGACGACGCTCTGCACGTCGGGATGGCGAAGAAGCGAGGCAAACTCCTCTCCGGCCGGTCCAGCATCTTCCACCACAACTCCCAGTGAGAGTGAGAATCCGGGATCTTCAGCGAAGATCATCCCGAGAAACACTGCCATCAACAGGGGCAGCAGTAGAGTAATGAACAGAGCCATCCGATCGCGCAGAAACTCCCGGGCTGTCGCCCGGTACAGGGCCAGGAATGCTTGCATCGGCAGTGCTCCTCTCTAATTGCGTATAGTGCGTCCCGTGAGTTTGAGAAAGAGATCTTCCAGCGTCGGACTGCGGACGGTGAAGCGGTTCAATTCGAAACCTCGCCCCCGGGCGAGGTCAAGCAGATTTCCCACCGTTTCGGGTATGTTTGCGGTCGAGAGCATCATCTCGCTCCCATTGCCGGCCGCGCGGAGGACTCCGGGAAGGGCCTGAAAGGCCTCGAGGGGCACCTGCTCCGGAGCGGCAAACTCGATTGTCGCCTCGTCGAGGTGCTCCTTCAACAGGTCGGCCGGCGGCCCCGAGACGATTATGCGACCCTGATCCATGATGGCCACGCGATCACACAGACGCTGCGCCTCCTCCATGTAGTGAGTGGTGAGCAACACCGTCCGCCCTCGTTCTCGCAGCTGGTTGATGATCTCCCAGACACCCCGGCGAGCCTGGGGATCCAATCCGGTGGTCGGCTCATCGAGGAAGATGACCTCGGGATCGTTGACGACCGCCAGGGCCAACGTAAGGCGTTGACGCTGACCGCCCGACAGGGCAGAGCAGCGTTCGTTCCGCTTTTCCCTCAGTCCCACCATGTCCAGGAGTGTCTCAGGGGAGTGTGAGCGGGAAAAGAACGCGGCGAAGAGCCTGAGCGTCTCCAGGACGGTGAGATTGGGAATCAGACCCGTGTTCTGCAGCTGGACACCCATGCGCTCCCGGATTCCGCGTTCCTGCGATCCCTGAGTCCGGCCCAGCAACTCGACCGTGCCTTCGTCCGGCTGCCTCAGTCCCTCCAAGCATTCCACCGTCGTGGTCTTGCCCGCGCCGTTTGGCCCCAACAACCCGAATATCTCGCCCGCACCCACGCTGAACGAGATGCCGTCGACCGCCACAACGTCGCCGTACTGCTTCCGCAGATCTCTGACAACTACTGTGGGGGCGTTCACCTGTCGTTTACCCTCCCATCCCATCTGCAGCGGGTGAGTCCCCACCTGCCGCAGCCGACGTGCCGCTCGCAGAATAAACCTGCTGGCACTCCCGTCGATCACCCCGGGGCCCGTCGATGCGACAGGCAGCGTCCCGGACCAACCTGCCTCTCCTGCGATCACCGGCCGCCGTTCTCCAGGCATTCCGCCAGATCGACGTACGGGCGGTCGTAGTGGTCGAAGCAGTCAACATCCAGGGTGACGGATTGCAGCCCCACGTGCAGTTCACCCTCCCAGAAGCGAGGGTCCACAGCATACCTGCCGGTGAACGTGTACACCTGGGGACGCCCGGAGGAGGCACTGCCGCTGCCGGATCCCCCGCCGACCCGCAGCTTCGTGTCGCCCACCATGCTGTAGAAGGTGTAGCCGACGGAGAGGTAGCTACGAAGAGCGGATTCAGTTCCGGCCTGCATCAACAGCTGGTCATCCTCCGCCCGGCGAACGCGGACCCTGTACACGCCCAGGCCATCCAGTTCCATCTCGTGCCACTCGTTCAGTTTCAGAGGCGAGTGAATGTCGAGCCTTTTCTGCAAGCTGGCCGATCCCAGAATCACCCTGATGACGTCACCCTCCTGGAAGGAGGCATCCTCATGCGGGAAGAAGTACTCCACGTCATCACTGCCATCGTCTCCATACAGTGCTCTCGCATCCCGCGGAAAGATCGGCACGGGATGGACATCACCCGGCTGCGGATTGATCTCGAGCATCAGCCGCGGGGGCCTGACCGGACTCAGACTCAGTCCCAGGTTCTCGATCTGTGGATCCAGCTGGTACCTGACGGTGATTCTCAGGCCCCGGTGGTCGAGGGTCATCAGCTGGGGGACTGCAGTCAGGTAACCGTCCCGCGAGCAGATCTGGCCCTCCAGCTCGTACGCCCGCGGGTCGAGGAGGTAGGTCAGGTCCCAGCCACTGCGGGCGATGCAGAGGGCAAGGAGGATGAATGCCGCAATGAATGCGATGAGCACCTTCCTGCTGGGGAAAGGCATCCGATTGACCGTGTCTCGACGCATCTCAACGCCTCTCTTCATCCATGTTAATGGCTAACAGATCGACGGACAATGCACACATCTCCTGTGGGTCGGCGCCGACTCATCCCGCCGGCCGCAGGTATAGCGGCTTCGAGTGCCGAGCCGCCCACGTGCCGGTCAGAACAACCTCTGCTGGCGGGGTCGTCGATCCTCCCCGCAACCCGCGGAGGGCAATCGGGGCCGCTCGCCCCTGAGCAGGTCCTCGGCCGTCAGTATCTGAATGCGCGGGCGGGGCTCCTCCCCAATCGACCCGGCGCCGGGCGCCCCCGCTGATTGCGCCGCCCTGACTGCCTCCCCGGTGGGCCGCTTCGCTGCAATGATGACACCGATCTCGGCACCGTCCCCGTTAACAGTTTGCTCCAGCTCCCTGACTTCTCCCGCGGTTACGGAACCGGTGCTGATCCTGACGACGGCCCTTGTGGGATGACCACCCCCGGGGTCCCGAACGGTGATGAGACCGCCTGTGCCGTCAGTACCCGCCGTCACAGGTCTGGCCCCCAGAAGTGCCAGTGCCCACAGGCTGAATTGGGCGGGATCACTCCTGGCCAGGGCCATGACTCCCGCCAGATCGTCCGGCACCCCCTTCAGGCAATGCGGACGCAGATCAGATCCGAAGCTGGCCGCCAACCGGTAGCGCGTGAGGGCTATTGCCAGATGCGACACGTCCGCGCCCATCCACCTCCGATTCAGTCTCTCAGCCGCGACCAGTGCGGTCCCGCAGCCGCAGAAGGGGTCGAATACCACCTGGCCGGGCCTGCTGTCTGCCCTGATAATGCGCTCCAGTAGGGCCTCCGGCTTCTGCGTGGGGTATCCCAGCTTCTCCCGGGAGGCCGCGGCCAGACCGAGGGACGGGATGTCATCCCACACGTCGGCCATCTTCTTCGTCCTGATCACCAGTCCGTCCTTATTCTGCTTCAGGAAGTGCTTCACGCGGCGCTTGCCGGTGCGGGTTCTGCGAATCCGGTCGGCCTCCTCCAGCCGGAGCAGGCTCCGCTCGGAGTAATCTCCCGTCGGGGTGTCGTAGTACCATCGCCCTCGCTCATCCTGTCGGTATCGCTTCCTTCTCGCCTCTTCCTCACTCATGGGCGTCTCGAGATACAGGCCCTCCTCACTGACGTCAATCATGTTCGCATCCCGGCCGTAGCGGAAGATGATGTCATGCCTGGTGGCAAACCTGACCGGGCTAGGGGATTGTGGACCCTCATACTTCCAGATGATCTCGTTGAGAAATCCGTCCCGCCCGAAGATGACGTCCAGGATCACCTTGAGATAGTGACTCGCCGTCGGATCACAATGCAGGTACAGGGTGCCGCTCGGCTTCAGGATTCGCCGCAACTCGACCAGCCGGGCCGTTATCATCAACAGGTAGGCCAGCAGGTCGCCCTCGCCCAGCAGCCGGCGCAGGCTCAGGACCAGGTTGACCAGCGGTCCCGCGCCCTCACTGACCAGGTCCCCGTATGTTCTCTCACTGCCTGCATCCCATTCCCACCTGTCGTCAAAGGCCTCGATCTCCGTGCGGGAGCCGTCACCTGGCGCCGGCAGGACCGCAGTGTACGCGGACCCGGAGTTGAAGGGAGGGTCGAGGTACACGAGATCCGCGCAGGCGTCCCGGATCTGCTCGCGCATGATGCGCAGGTTGTCTCCGAGGTACAGGTAGTTGGGTTCGTTGTCCTGCATGTGGGTCACCCCGAATCGGGAGGAATGCCTCAATATGACATAGCGATACCATCTTATCACATCACAGTGTGGGACTGAAGCGTCTCAGGCCTCTCCCGCACTCATGAGTAGGTTTGACAGCTGGTGGAGGAGATGGTAATCTTTGCCATACCGGGCCCGGTAAATGAGACTGCACAAATGCCGTCGGAGCGACCGCGTGAACTCCAGCGGAAGCCGGACATCGAAGAGAGTACCCGCCGGAATCGCAGTGGGGAAGCGCCGCCGGGCCTGCAGCCGGATGCACAAGATGATGGGGCAGCGAGGGAGGTGTAGACAGATGCCGGGATTCGACCGCCGTCGGGGGTTCAGTCTGGTGGAGCTGCTGGTCACGGTTGCAATCATGGGGGTTCTGGCCTCTGTTGTCGTGGGTGTGGTGCCGGCGGCCACTGAGCGAGCCCGATCCGCGGCCTTCTCCACGAACCTGGCCACCCTTCAGGGGGCAGTGGACCGGTTCTGCGCCGAGTCCAACCAGTTCCCGGTGGCAGACGGGATCATCGAGATGGGTGCCGCTGCGGCCATTGACTATGACAGGATGGACCGACACCCGGACGGCGTACCGTTTGTGGGAGGGTTCCTGCAGTTCGAGCCGGGCACGGACCCAGTCGCCATGGGATTGGCCGCGGAGGCTGGTGAAGTCGTGTACTACGTCACATACGCGGGCCGAGTATTCGCCGCGCAGGGTGATGACGATCCCATTTACACCCAGGAGGATGTGTCCGGCAACCTCACGCTGGAGGACCTGGGAGTGATCATTGTATCGGGCGAGGAGTAGCTGCGTGGATTCGTCGGGGCGGGCGCAGGGAAGGCTGTCACGAGGACGGCCCAGTGCGCCCGCGCCGGACCCCGCCGCCCGGGTGCACTGCGGGTGGCGGGAAGGTCATGAGCGTCGATCATGAGCCGGGCCGGAGGGGGTTGGCAGTGGATTCACTGAAGGAGGTCGGACAGCAGAGTAACCTCGCGACGATCTCGAGCGGCGGGAGGGCCGCTCCGTGCGCGGCGGGCCTGGGGCGTCCGGAAATTGGCCTTCTGCAGCTCGTTTCACCACAGCTGGCTCGCAGGCACAGGGTGTTGCCGTGGCGGCGGGACGAGCAGGGAACACTGCGCATCATCACCGACAGATCTGACGTGCAGCTGGAACGCCTCCTCTCCGCGGTGACCGGAATGCCGGTCTGCCTGCAGGTTCTCCCGCTGGATGATGTCGAGCGGATGATCGAAACCTACTACGGCCGCCTCCTGCGCTTTCCGCCGCCGGATTCGGATGAGGCGGGCGAGGGAGACTGGGCACCTCTGGCAGTCAATGAGATCATCGTCGCCGGACACCGGGCCAGGGCTTCGGACGTCCATCTCGAACGCGAGGGCGAGGAAGTTCTGGTGAGGTTCAGAATTGACGGGGTCTTGCATGATGCCGGAGCATTCCGGGCGCGGTATCTTGCCGCGGTGCTGAACAGGATCAGACTGCTCGCCGGGATCACCCTCGCCGACCCGGGCGCTCCCCAGAGTGGACGTATCAGCCTTCGGGGTTCCGACCGCGAGGAGTTGGACGTGCGGGTCTCCATCATGCCCGCCAGCCGCGGGCCGAAGGTGGTGTTGAGGATTCTGGATCGGAGCCTCATCCGGGACGGCCTGGAGAAGCTGGGACTTGCGCCGCGAGCCCTTCGCCGTTTCAGAACCGAGATAATGGGCCGGCCACACGGCATGGTGCTGGTGGTCGGACCCTCGGGTTCCGGCAAGACCACCACCCTGTGCAACATGTTGGGGGAGATTGATCGAGTAGCCGACAATGTGGTGACGCTGGAGGATCCGGTGGAATACACCCTGTCCCGCACCACGCAGGTGCAGATCGATGGACGTCGCGGCCTCACCTTCGCCTCGGGATTGCGCTCGTTGCTGCGACAGGATCCGGATGTAATAGTGGTGGGCGAGATTCGCGATGGGGATGCGGCGAGTGCCGCGGTGCGCGCCGCCCTGACGGGACACAGGGTGTTCGCCTCCCTTCACGCCGCTGACGCAGTCTCTGCCATCTTCCGGCTGCTGGACCTGGGCGTGCCCCGCCACCTTCTGGCCGAGGCTCTCTCGGGCGCACTCGCCCAGCGCCTGGTCAGACGATTGTGTCCCGAGTGCTGCGAAGAATACACCCCGGGCGAGGGGGACAAGGAGTGGCTGCACAGATCCGGTGCCACGGAGATCCCCGGGACGCTGATGCGGAGCACCTGGGGCTGTGCTGCATGTGCCGGGACCGGCCACCTCGGTCGCACTGGTGTCTTCGAGGTGCTCCCGGTGGATGAGGATCTCGCCGCCCTGATCGCTTCCGGGGCGGAGCGGCGAAATGTGCTCGAGATGGCATTGGAGAAGGGATTTGAACCCCTGCTGCAGTCGGCATTGCGGCACGTGATCTCCGGTGCCACCAGTGTGGACGAAGTGATGCGGGTTATCCATGTCTAGTGTAAGTGCATCTGCAGTGGCGGAAGGACACCGGCCATCAGTTGCTGGGAATCCGGACAGCCCGGTCACTGCACCGACATCGCACGGGCATTCATCGCGCTGCACTGGGGCTCCGCCTCCCGGTACGAGACTGATCTGGATCTGCGGACGACGTGCCCCTCCCTGCGCCGGGGAGTGGGGGAGCGCCGGTCCGACGGCCCGGGCGACGTGCAGCTGTCTGGACGCGGGCACAGAGGGGAGGTGAGGTCGTGAATTGCGGGAGGATGGAACGCGGCTTCTCGCTGCTCGAGCTGCTGGTGACCCTGTCCGTACTCGCCGTCGTCACATCTGCGGTGATCGCGACCTACACAGGGCTGTTCGCAGGTGCCGGGGAAGTGGCGCTCATGAGCAATCTGCAGAGGATCCAGAGGGCGGTGGACCTCTTCTATCTGCGCTCAGGCTACTACCCTACGGGCTTCGGGTCCGAGATCGGACCCCAGCCCGGGGACTGGGCTCCGGAGGAGCGGCCCTTCGGACTGCTGCTGGTCATGACGGCCGAGGACCCCGACGGCAATTCCTTCGTCGGCCATTATCTCCGTTCCCCGCCTGCTCGGGACGGCGCTGCCTACGGGCTGCCCGTCGCTGCGGGCGATGTCCAGCTGCACTTCGGCGTCACCATGACGGGACAGGTCTTCGCCACCGCCGAGGACCCGCACCAGTGAGGGGGGAGATGCCCGTCGAAGAGGGGCGGGACGGAGGACCATAGTAGACACGGCAGGAGAGGAGATCACCGGCAATGAAGCGTCACCTCGTAGCACTACTGTTGAGCATCGCCCTGCTGGCCGCGCAGCTCGCACCGCCCTGCGCAGCCCAACAGCCCGCAAGGATCTGGCTGGAGAGGCCGTCGTTGCTTCTCACGCAGGACATGTCGCGGCATCAGATCCGGACAGTACTGGATCAGCTGTGGGCGCAGGATGACGGACAGGAGGATTTCGCCAGCTGGGGCCCGTTGAGGGAGCCGCGCGAGGGCGAGATTCCGGTGTACACACTGGGCGACCTTGCGAGGATCGGCTCGGGCGATACCTGCACGGCCGGCCACACCTGGAACCTGACCTCCAGCTACATTCTCATGTCCGACATAGACGCTGCACAGACCGATGACTGGGAGAAGGGCTGGTCCCCCATCGGGTGGCCCCTCGATGAGGAGGGGAACTGGAACGGAGATCTACGCTTCTCGGGCCGCCTCGACGGAAATGGCTTCGCCATAATAGGCCTGCGTAGTGACCACCCCGAGCAGCCGTACCAGGGTCTGTTTGGCAGGACCACCGCCGATGCGGAAATTCGGAATCTCATCCTGACCGACGCCCACATCACCGGGAAACAGTACGTCGGCGCGCTGGCAGGATACAACGAGGGAACCGTGGAGTCCGTATACGTAGACTGCACGGTGAGCGGAACCGGGGTGGGCATCGGCGGCCTGATTGGCTGGAATACGGCAGCGATCCGCACCAGCCGGGCGGCGGGAGAGGTGATAGGAGGCGTTCACACTGGAGGTTTGATCGGTCACAGTGTCTTTGGGGAGGTGGCGGAATGCTCCTCGACGGCGGCGGTGCATTCGCAGGGCCACTGCACGGGAGGTCTGATCGGCTACTGCAGTCGCACGGCGGTCGAAAGATGTCACGGCGCCGGGGATGTCTTCGCCGACTCGAATTCCTCCGGAGGCCTGGTGGGTGAATTCAATCGGGGAGGTCTCATCGCCGACAGCTGCGCCACCGGCTCTGTTGTCGGCGCGGCCCGGGTCGGCGGCCTGGTCGGGCTGATGATCAACGGATACGGAGACCAGCTGACCATCTCCCGCTGCTATTCGGCCGGGAGCGTGACCGGTTCACCCGATGCGGGCGGTCTCATCGGCAAGCAGGAAGCGGGCTACGGCGGCAGCCTGGCGCGCAATGAAGTCACGCACTCCTACTGGGACGTCGAGGCCTCGGGACAGCCGTCGTCAGACGGGGGGACCGCGGCCACTACCGCGAGCATGATGCGGCAGTGCACTTATGAAGGCTGGGACTTCGACCTGGTCTGGTCCATCGACGAGGGCGAGGTCTACCCCCGTCTCAGGAGCCTGGCGACACCGGAGCCGTGAGCAAGACCGGCAAGGGGACAGACTTCTCGGGCCATCTCCCCGTCGGGAGAACCTCCATCCGGCCGGCAGGGATTCCGCCTCGCGCATCGAAGGGTGATCCGGTTGAGCACATAGAAGTTTCCGAGAGGAGCGCGATCGAAGTGACAGATCGGGTAGATCGGGAAATCATAGCGGATCTGTATCTGTCCAGGTCCGGAAAGGACTTCCTCACCGAGCTGGTGGAGAGATTCGGGCCCCGGTTCGGCGGTAGTGAACAGGAGCGGGAGGCGGCCCGGTTCATCGAGCAGCGCTTCATCGATGCCGGGGCAGACCGCGCCTGGAGAGAGAAGTTCAGCTGCACCGGGTGGAAACGGAAGCAGACTGCACTGGCTGCGCTGTCGCCCAGGCAGGTGGAGTTTGAATGCATTGCGCTGCCGTACTGCCCTCCGGGAGAGGTCGAGGGCCCCCTCGTCTACCTCGGCGACGGGCACCCACAGATCTACGAGGAGAACCGCGACCGGATTCGCGGTGCGATCGTGATGGTCACAACTGCGACACCGAGATTCTATCACCGGTCCATGCACCGCGGAGAGAAGCTCGGAAGGGCCCTCGAGGCCGGCGCGGCGGGCTTCATATGGATGCGGGGGGAACCCGGTGGCCTGCCCGAGACCGGCTCGGCGCGCTTCGGAAGGGCGTGCGAGGTTCCCGCCATCTCCGTCTCTTATGAGACCGGGCACGAGATACTACGGCTGGCCTCCCACGGGGACGTCAGGCTCAGAATTACC
>JAWOBW010000110.1:0-4904 GCA_046484105.1 Bacillota bacterium | reverse complement strand
GTCGAGCATGGGACCGTCACTGTAATCAGCGGTGGCCGATCGGTCGAGGTTACCACCTTCCGCACCGAGGGAGAATACTCCGATCACCGCCACCCTGACTGGGTGCGCTTCGCTGAGCGACTGGAGGACGACCTGAGCCGCCGCGACTTTACCTTCAACGCCATGGCGCTGGACCGGGGAGGAAGGCTGGTGGATCCTTTCGACGGCGTCGCTGACCTGGCCCGCCGCCTCATTCGTACCGTGGGCGAGCCCCGGGAGCGTTTCAATGAAGATGGGCTGCGCATGATGCGGGCAGTGCGTTTCTGTGCCCAGCTGGGATTCTCCATCGACGAACCCGTAATTGAGTCTGCCCGAGACAATGCCAGGCTTCTTCGCGGAGTCTCCGCCGAGCGCATTCGGGGGGAGTTGGACCGCCTGCTGCTGTCTGAGGATGCGGCGGTCGGCGTGCGCCTGCTCCACGAGACGCGGCTGCTGGAGCAGTTCTGGCCCGAATTGACTGAGGGAGTAGGTGTCGAACAGAACTACCATCACGCCCACACAGTCTGGGAGCATTCCCTGGCCGCTCTTCAGAGCATGGCCGGACAGAGGGGTACCGGCCTGGTCCTGCGACTCGCTGCCCTGCTGCACGATGTCGCCAAGCCCCGCTGCCTGTCAACGGGCGAGGGGGGCTCGCGTCACTTCTACAACCACCAGGTGGTCGGGGCTGCCGTGGCGCGCAGGATGCTGAAGAGGCTGAAATACGACAACCGTACGGTGGACCGGGTGGTTCACCTGGTACGACATCACATGGCCCTGCATCACTATCCCGATATGAAGGATTCGGCCATCCGACGCCTGATCAACCGGGTGGGCGTGGAGAATATGGATGATCTGATCAAGCTGAGGATCGCAGACAGAGAGGGTTCAGGGACCAAGCACACTCCCCTCTCCCGGGGCACGATGCATCTTCTGCGGCGGATTGAGAGGGTGCTGGCCGAGGATTCGGCCTTCAGCCTGGGTGATCTGGCCGTGAACGGAAACGACGTGATGCGGGTGGCGGGGATTGAACCGGGGCCGGCGGTGGGGAAGATTCTCAACCGGCTTCTGGACGAGGTTCTCGAAGATCCCGCCATGAACACGCGACCCGCCCTCGAGGAGCGGATCAGGGAACTCTTCGAGGACGGGTAGAGCACCAAAACTATCCAGTTTACCTCATCTTCCTTCGCAGGGCGAGCGATTGGTCGGCCATCAGTCCACCCTGCACTGCCGGTGGAGGCGAGTCACCGAACTCAGGGTCCGTGAGGGGGTGAGGATGCGCGCGGAGGGGGGCGGGGGACGGAGCTCCGAATACCACCCGGGATATGCCCGTCATGCGTATGGCGGCCGAGCACATAGGGCACGGCTGCCCGTTGGTGTACAGGGTCAGCCCCTCAAGTGAATTGCTCTGAAGGGATTTCGTCGCCTGTCGTATGGCATCCATCTCCGCGTGCCAGGTCGGATCATACTCGGTCACTTCGCGATTTCTGCCTTCACTGACCGCATTTCCCACCCCGTCGACTATCACGGCTCCGAAAGGATGGTCTCCGGCTTCCAGTGCCTGCTCGGCCAGTTGGAGGCAGCGCCTCATCATCTGCTCGTCTCGAATCAAGCGGGATCACCTCCCATGGTGATGCAGCCTTCGCACAGCCTTTGAATCGCCCGTGCCGCCCCAGAGAACATGTAAAGGACGAGCCCTTGTGTCTTTGGACGTCTCTGGTGCGGCCGGCCGTCGATTCGGCCCTGCGTTCCTCCTTTTCTGCAGCTGAGCGGGGTCCTGCCGTCGTCCCTTTCGACAGGAGACGATCTTTTCCCGGGAAATAATCCCCGCCTCGGCAGGACAGGCCGCTGTCTGTCACCTCTGCCAGGTTCCCCCGGATATCGGGGGCAGCTAGCGATGCTGCTGGCCCGGCTCACGTTCAATCACGTGGATTCCGCGCTGCCTCAGCTGCCGGTGGAACTCCCGGTAGTTGCGTTCTGTTATTGCTTCCTCCGGCGGGATGAATCCCCTCTGCGCGATGTGACCGTCCGCCAGCATCTGGGCCACTATGGAGCAGGTGTAGCCGGTGGTTCTCGCCATCGAGGTGACCCCGTTCGCCCTGTCGAAGTGATCCACCAGGTCGAATTGCACCGCATCCTCGCCGCGGACCGTCACCCGCAGGCATGACACGTCTTCTGCCTCCTCGTCCCGGAGCAGGGGAGTGAGGACGGAGCTGGTGAAGCGACGGGGGATGATGGTCGCCCCCTCCACCTCGAGGGGCTGTTCGTCGAAGAGGCCGCACTTGGCCAGGAGGGCGACCCTGTCCCTGTGTCCCGGGTAGCGGACGGTCTTCTCCGCCACCTCCCTGAGGCCCCGACGCGGCATGGTGTCCAGCAACGTGGTCAGGCCGTCGGTGTAGAAGCACTCCGCCTCTCCCACCGGTGGGTCGAAGGTGACTGGTTCGAGTCCGGAGAGAGGATCCACGCTTCGAATCTGGCCGCCGGTGATTATCCGGGGCCTCACCGTGTACTCGTCGATCACCGTGTCGAGGGAAAAGACTATGGTGTAGTCGAGCGGTGGCCCGGGATCCTTCGGCAGGCCGCCGACCATGATCATGCCGGCATGGGGGTTCGTCACTCTGTCCGCAGCTATTCCCATGAGGATGTTGCCCAGGCCGGGCGCCAGACCGCACCCCGGGATCACTGCTATCCCCGCCCGTTTCAGCTGGCGATCCATTTTCGCCCGGCTCTCCCAGTCGCGCAGGGCGGTTATGTCCACCAGGTGGGTGCCCGCCTCCAGGGCATACTCCGTCGCCCGCACCGCCCATTCCTCCGGATAGGCGCCGACCACCATGTCGTGATCTCTCATGAGCCTTACCGCCCTGTCTGCATCGCAAAGATCGAGCTCGGTCGGAATGATTCGTGCCGCCGAGGAGGCGCCACCTTTGACCGCGCGCCGCGCGGCGGCGGGATCTCGATCGGCTGCCGTTATCTGATCTGCCCGCGACCTGGCGGCCAGATCGGAGACTATGGCCAAGCCCATCATGCCACTGCCGATGACCATGATCTTCATACACTGCACCTCCCTGGGCATCTGTATTCTCCAGCTGCCCCCGGGGCACCTTCCCGGCCCAGAAGAGGCGAAGCCGCGGACCGGGGACGCTCGCCAGTGCGTTTCTATGTTTCACTGCATATCTGGTATCATGTAACAAACCGGATGCGCAACTGCTGATAACGGCGGGCGGGAGGATTTCACCATGTTCCAGTCCCTGCGCGGCAAAGTCATCCTCGGGTACTTGCTGCTCGCGACCCTTATACTGCTCATCAGCGCATTTTCTGCGAGCAACATCAGCCGTCTGACGGGATCCATAAACAAGATTATGGCGGAGAATTACTGGAGCGTGACCGCGGCGGAACGCATGATCATGGCCCTGGAGAGACAGGACAGCGCGGTGCTTCTGTACCTGCACGGCGTCGAGGAGGAGATGATCTCCGAGTTTCTCACCAGCCAGAGTGAATTCACCAAGTGGCTGGGAAGGGCGGAGGACAACGTGACTCTGCCGAATGAGGGCGACCTGGTCGAACGCATTGACCGGGAATACAGCACCTACATCAAGGCCTTCGGCGTCATGCGCACCATGGAGCCGGAGGATCGACTGGCCTTCTACCTCAATGACATGTTCCCCGTGCTACGCAGCATAGAGGAAGAGGTCGGGAATCTGCTGCGCATCAATCACGAGTCAATGCTGGAGGCGCGCGATGACGCCAATCAGATGGGCCGCCGGGTCGTATTCTCCACCCTGCTCACAGGTCTCGCAGCCCTGCTTCTCGCCGCGGGGGCGTCCCTGTACATTTCCAGTCTCATCATCAAGCCGACGAGGGAACTGACTGATCTCATCTCCAGCATTCAGCCGGGCAATGTGGGACATCTCAAGGCGGCGGAGAAGCCGGACGAATTGGGCGCCCTCGCCCGGGAGGTCAATGAGATGATAGCCCGTCTGCGAACCTACGACGAGCGGGTGATAGCCCAGCTGCAGTCGCAGAAGGAGCGCTCTCAGGCGGTCGTTGAGAGCATAACCGACGGCATCCTGGTCGTCGACGAGCAGTACAACATCCAGATGGCCAATCAGAAGGCGAGAGAGCTGTTCAGCATGCCATATCCGCTGCAGGAGGGACACCTCCTGGAGCAGATTACCGATGAGCGAGTGTTCGAGGCGATAAAGCGGAGCATGGCTGAGCGCGAGACGGTGGAGCTGCACGGCCCCGAGGAGCGCTGGGTTGCGCGGGATGGTCGGGACAGGAGATACTACGAATTGGCGGTATCACTGGTGACAAGAAGTGACGGCACAGTCTCGGGAGCCGTGGCGAACTTTCGGGACGTGACCCATTACCACGAGGTGGAGGAGCTCAAGACGGATTTCATCTCGACAGTTACCCACGAGTTCAGAACGCCACTGACCTCCCTGGCCATGAATGCCGCCCTGCTCACTGAGCAGGTGGAGGAGGGCGAGATCTCCTCCGGGGGTGAGGAAGTGATGGAGGTCGTGAGCGAGATGAAGATGGATACGGAGCGGCTCCTCGACCTGGTCAGTGATTTGCTGGATCTCTCCCGGCTCGAGTCGGGCAGGGTGAGCATTGACATGGAAGATGTCAGGGTGGAGGATCTGGTGAAGGAGGCGGTACGGCCGTTCTGGAAGCAGGCGGAGGAAGCCGGAATCACTCTGACAGTGGGGGACATGGGAGGCATTCGGCGGGTTGTGGCAGACCCGACGAAGATTGCCTGGGTGATCTCGAACCTGGTCGGAAATGCCCTTCGGTACACCGACTCCGGGGGAACGGTCACGATCAGGGCGGAGGAACGGGGAACCAGGGTGGCCGTGTCAGTGTCGGACACGGGTATAGGAATACCC
>JAWOBW010000065.1:0-5132 GCA_046484105.1 Bacillota bacterium | reverse complement strand
GCCTCGGGGGGGCACACGGAACTGGTGCTCATTGGGGGGGGCGGAGAGGGCGATGGTTGCCTACTGGGACAGACCCGGGATGATGCCGCCGGGGAGGCCTACGACAAGGTGGCCAGGCTCCTCGAACTTGGTTATCCGGGCGGGCCGGTCATTGACCGGCTGGCCGCCCAGTACGGCGGGGAGATGATCGACTTCCCGCGCCCCATGATGGACGGTCATTCCCTGGATTTCAGCTTCAGCGGTCTCAAGACCGCGGTTGCCGTTCATGTGGAGGAGGTTCGGCGGGAGAGGGGACTGGCCGAGGGGGAATCCCTGCCCGCCGGCGAGGTGGCGGCGGTCGCCGCCTCCTTTCAGAGGGCAGCTGTCGACGTCCTGGCGGAAAAGACCACCCGGGCGGTGCGGTTCGCCGGGGTGAGGAGACTACTGGCGGTCGGGGGAGTGGCGGCCAACAGCGAGCTGCGGCGGCGCCTGGAGGTCGTCTGCCGGGAGACGGGGGTGCAGCTGGTGATTCCTCCTCCCGCCTACTGCACGGACAATGCCGCAATGGTGGCCGCCGCCGGTCGACATCGCTTTCAGAGTGTGGGGCCCGACGGCCTGAACCTGGATGTTGATCCCTCACTGTCGCTGTCCCTGGGGAGGGGAGGGGGATGAGGAGCAGACGGCTGCAGAGCTTCCCCGCCCGCGGGGGAGTCAATTCACTGCATCAGTGCTACGACGCCGTCCCCCTGCCCCGCGTCGCGTTCAACTTCATGGTGATCTTTGCCGCCCGCTACCTTCCCTTCTTCTCCTGGAAGAACGCCCTGTACCGGATGCTGGGCATGAAGGTGGGTGAGAACGCTGCCGTGGGCCTGGCGGCCATGTTCGACGTTTTCTGGCCGGAGAAGATCACGCTGGGTGACAACTGCGTCCTCGGCTACAACGTCACCGTACTGGCCCACGAATTCCTGGTAGACGAATACCGGGTGGGCCCGACCACCATAGGGGACGGCGCCATGATCGGGGCCAATGCGACCGTGCTGGCCGGGGTGACCATCGGTGCGGGAGCCGTGATTGGGGCGGGGGCGGTGGTCTCCAGCGATATCCCCCCCGGGAGCTTCGCGGTGGGGGTGCCGGCGAGGGTCGTCAAATGAGGGTTCAGGAGGGTCTGTTCCGTACATACTATGATCTGCGGAGGTGGGCTGGTTTTGGCTGAATTGCAGGATATTATCAGTGGGCCCCTTCACTTCGTGGGCGCAGGCGGATATGGAATGAGCGGTCTGGCCCGGGTTTTCGCCGCGACCGGTTCTGAGGTCACCGGTTGTGACCTGAGAGAGTCGGCCCGGGTGCACTGGCTCAGGTCCGAGGGGGTGCCGGTCACCATCGGGCACAGCCGGGATCACCTGCGCGGAGTTCGGGCCCTCGTTCACACCACCGATGTCCCACCGGACAATCCCGAGATCCTGGCGGCGGAGGCGGCCGGGTTGCCAGTTCTGCACCGTTCCCACCTGCTGGCCCATCTGTTCCGCACCTTTTCCCAGAGTATCGCCGTGAGTGGAACCCACGGCAAGACCAGCACCACGGCGATGATGGCGTCGGTGCTGGAGGTAGCAGGTCTGGACCCCACCGCCCTCGTCGGCGGCGAGGCGTGGGAACCGGGTGTGACCGCCCGGGTGGGGGATTCCGAGTACCTGGTGGCCGAGGCCTGCGAGAGCGACGGCACCTTCCGGCGGTATCATCCGGCACACATCATTGCCACCAACCTCGAGCCGGAGCACCTGGAGTACTACTGCGGCAGATTCGACTGCCTGGCGTCGGCCTTCGCCGATTTCCTGGGCAATGTGCGACCCGGGGGCGTGGTGGCGGTGAATGCCGACGACCGGCGCCTGGTGCAGATGGCGGACAGGACCCCCGGTCGGCCCGTCCTGTGTTCCGCCTCGGGGGATTCTCCCGCCGAGTATCGCGCCCTGGATATGGTCCTGAAGCCCGACCGCTCCGAGTTCACCCTCGCCCGGCGGGGAGAGAAACTGGCCCGGCTGACGGTGGCGGTGCCGGGCGGTCACATGGTGGCCAATGCCCTGCGGGTGGCCGCCGCCGCCCGGGAGATCGGTTGCCCCCTGTCGGCGATTGAGACCGGGCTGGCATCCTACGGCGGGGTGAAGCGCCGCTTTCAGCGGATCGGCCTCGTCCGGGGGGTGGCGATCGTCGATGACTACGCCCATCATCCCACGGAGATAAGGGCCACGCTGAAGACCGCACGGCAGCTGGCAGAGAATCGGGTCATAGCCGTCTTCCAACCGCAGCGTCACACCCGCACCCATCACCTGATGGACGAATTCAGCCGTTGCTTCGACGGTGCCGACCGGCTGATCCTCACCCCCATCTACTCACCGCCCGGGCAGAATCCGATTCCCGGGGTTTCCTCGGAGAGTCTGGCCGAGAGAATCCGGGGGCGGACGGACCTGCCGGTGCGGGTGATGAGAGAACCGGCGGAAATCGCACGTTACCTCGACGAGATCATGTGCCCGGGCGACGTGGTGCTGACCATGGGCGCCGGGGATGTCTGGAAGATAGCCGCCCAGCTGGTCGGGGGGCGTACGCCCAGTGCCTCGACCGGAGGCCTCTGTCAGCCGGGAACCTAGGTGAGGGGCGTGCCGCTCCCCCTCAATTCATCCGGCCTCCGCGAATTTCGCCTCCCTCTATTGAGCGTTGTGCATCCTGTGTGCTAAGGTGAGAACTAATAATGATGGAAGGGGGAGGCTAATGACCGTGGAAGGTAGGATCCCCGGCGAGGGCCTCACCTTTGATGATGTGCTGTTGATCCCGCAGTATTCGGAGACTCTTCCCCGGGAGGTAGATGTCTGCACCCGGCTGACGAGAGATATCAGGCTGAACATCCCCATCCTCAGTGCCGCCATGGACACCGTCACCGAGGCCCGTGCGGCCATCGCTGTGGCGCGGGAGGGCGGAATTGGCGTCATCCACAGGAACATGACTCCCGAGGAGCAGGCAGGCGAGGTGGACAAGGTGAAGAGGTCCGAACACGGGGTGATAACGGATCCCTTCTACCTGTCCCCCCACCACCAGGTGCGCGACGCGGTGCAACTGATGGACCGCTATCACATAAGCGGGGTGCCGGTCGTCGAGGGAGAGCGGCTGGTGGGGATCATCACCAACCGGGACGTGCGCTTTGAGCCGGACCTTGACCTCCCCATAAGTGAGGCGATGACGGCCGAGGGGTTGATCACGGCCCCGGAGGGAACGGATCTCGAACGGGCGCGCGCGATCATGGCCCGTCACAAGATCGAGAAGCTGCCCCTGGTCGACGAGGAGTTTCGCCTGCGCGGACTGATCACCATAAAGGACATAGAGAAGATTCAGAAGTACCCCAAGTCCGCCCGCGATGAGGGAGGACGCCTGCTGAGCGCCGCCGCCGTTGGGATGGGCGATGACATGATGAGGCGGGTCGACCTGCTGGTCGGCGGAGGGGCGGACGCCATCTTCGTGGACAGCGCACACGGCCACTCCAGAAATGTGATTGACGCCACGGCCCGGCTGAAGCGGGAGTTTCCCGAGGTGGCGGTGATCTCGGGCAATGTGGCCACGGGGGAGGGGGCCCGGGCGCTGATCGACGCCGGGGCCGACGCCGTCAAGGTGGGGGTGGGTCCGGGTTCCATATGCACCACGCGGGTGATCGCCGGCGTGGGTGTGCCCCAGCTGACCGCCATCGCAGAGGCGGCCCGGGCGGCAGGAGATGTCCCGGTCATCGCCGACGGGGGCGTCAGCTTCTCGGGAGACCTGGTCAAGGCCATTGCCGCCGGCGCCTCGGCGGTCATGATAGGAGGGCTCCTGGCGGGCACGGAGGAGAGTCCGGGGGCGACCGAGGTGTTCCGGGGCAGGAGCTACAAGATATACGAGGCCATGGGCTCCGAGGCGGCCATGAAGCGGGGGAGCAGCGATCGGTACTTCCAGCGTCCCACCGACAAGCTGGTTCCCGAGGGGGTTGAGGGTCGCGTCCCGTATCGCGGTCCCGTGGCGGGGATCGTTCATCAGCTGGTGGGCGGCCTGCGGGCGGGCATGGGTTACTGCGGCGCCTCCACCATCGAGGAGCTGCAGCACAATACGCGGTTTCTGCGCATAACCAGCGCCGGTCTGCGGGAGAGCCACCCGCACGACGTTACGATCACCAAGCAGCCTCCCAACTACCAGAGTGAGGACGGGCGCATGGCATAAATCAGCCGCCTCCCCATAAGCTGAAACGGGGGGAGAGTCGCAGATGAGCGCGGGGGAGCAAGCCTGGGGCGTCAGAGAAATAACCGCAGTGGCGGTCTTCGCCCGGGCGGCGGTCGACGCCGACGAGGTCGTCCGGGTCCGACCGCCGCATCCGGCGGCGGGGATTCTGGATGTGCGGGCAGTGCGGCACAGCCTGAATGCTCACCTGGATGGCCGGCATGTACTGGTTGAGGGAACCTCGAACTGGCGAATCGAGTACGTTGAAGCCCGCGGGAGCGGGGAGGCCACCTCCTTCACCGCCCGCGAGAACTACCGGGCTCACCTCCCCCTCACCTTCGACGAGTTTCTCACTCCGGTGGAGGGAGCGGAGCCTGAAGCGACACTGCGGTCCTGCGGGGTCGACCTTCGCAGGACATTTCTGTGCGCGGATGAGGATGGCCGGATAGGCCTGGCCCTGCGCATTCGGGGTGCAGTCGAGGTGTCGGGTCCGGTGAGGCTTCGGGTGGCGGTCCTCGCGCGAAATGGCGAGGCGGCTCCCGACCCGCCTAAATAAGTGATCCATCTCTTCCTCAGCTGACCCGCCCGGGGCGGGGGCTCTCTGAAGCCTCTCGCCCCGGGCGGTCTTCCGTTCTTCGCCCGGACTGTACGGGCGCCCGTCAGCACTTTGCCGAAGGGCGGCTGTCGTCCTGGGTCTCCTCATCTTCCCCGGGCTGCGCCCTCTTTTCGCGCTCCTGGAGCGGGGGAGGGAATTCCCACCGCAGAGGCTCATCGCCGCCCTGGCGGGGATCTTCCTTCTGGTCTACTTAAAAATCAAAAAGTAAAACATTACCGTCAGCTACGGTATTTAGCATCAAAGCATAAAAGGACAATCGTAAAGCTACGTTTTGCGCTAAATCCTTTTTCATTTGTCTTTCTCTTGCAAG